>NZ_MECT01000124.1:0-5970 GCF_001722145.1 Shigella sp. FC1544 | reverse complement strand
ATATTCGCCCTGACTTTCCAGAACCATACGGACTGCCCGTTGACGGACTTCGGGGGAAAAACGAGTATTTTTAGTCATCCTGTTTACCTCTTTCTCAGGGAGTTTAGTCTCCAGGATTTCCGGGGCGGTTCATAAGGATATAAAAAGGATGGGCTGAGATTCTATTGGTCCCCATCCTTTTAGCTTTGGTTTAATAGTTTATAGAGCTGTTCTGAAGAACGTTTTTTTACAGTCTGGCAGCCAATATAATATTGGCTTAAACATCAGGAGATATGATGGCAAATGATACTTGACGACTTTCTGGAGGGATAGCATTGCGAAGCCCTTCACTGCTTGGAAGTGTTCCAGCATGAACGAGATAGCTTGTTTCTATTTTATTAATACCAACACCATTACATGTTATGTGCGATGGTAATATTGATGAGCTAACTTCGTAAGCCCTCCCCCCAGAGGCAGAGATTGCAGTGTCGTTTTTAGGGACAACTGCGTTGATTTTTATAATATGTCCACAATTGTTAATAACTCGTTGTTCAGGCATGAAATTAAGCCTGTTTTCTATGTTTTCGGACATGATTTGGGCATATATGTGTTCCACAGAGGAAGACGTGATGTGAAGAGATTGCCAGAATGCAGATGTTAGTGCGGATATAAATGCAGGGTCTTGAAAGAGTGAAGTAAACAAAAGTTTTTCTGTTTGAAAACATAGGTCTTGTTGGGGGAAGTTTGAATTGATTATTTTATTTACTTGGTTGTAACTTAGCATTTGAAGCTCTTTTTTGCTATCAATGAATTCATTAATTCCTAACTCATTAATTAGATCTGCAATTAATTTTAGTGGTATTTCAATATTGTTGAAATATATTTTTGTACTATTGCTGTCAGATGCTCGAATATCTCTGTAAATATCATGCCAAACACTATTAAAATCAGTGTCTTTAACGGGGAAGTAATCATCGCTTGGTATTATCGATGTACAGCAATTAATGGCTGTTTCAATAACTTCTGGTGCAGGCTTGTGAGTTTTAAAATTCCCTGATACCGGAGCTGTAATAGTATGTACTTTTCCTAAGTTGAATTGTTTGGGGGGGAGTGAACTTAACAAGTTATTATATTCTTTTGATGAAAGTTGAGTGGATTGTATTTTATCTCCATCAAGATAAAAAACCGAACATATGCCTTTGTTAAGGCATAGCCGTATTGAAATGCCATCTATGTTTGCGTGGGCAAACTCTCCGTCCATTTTATCTTGTGATAGTGATGGTGAGAAACTATCCATTAGTTTTTTTTCGCTATATTTTTCGGCTAGAGTTTCGTGTGGAGAATATATTCCGAAAGTTATTATTTTCAGTAAAACGTCACAAAAACTCAATTTATTCCAACTTACTTCTGTAGTTGATTTGACAGTTGACATCCATGATGAGTCATTTCTTTCATGGTTAGTTATGTTTGATGTCTGCATTTGATTTCTCCTGATGTATTTTCCTATTGATGCCAATATATATTAATATAATTAAATTGGGAACATAATAAAATGGAATGTTATTCTTCTCTTTAAGAAAACGATACATTTCCACTAAAAACAATTATGCAGTTATTGCATTGGAGAGTCTGGTAGGAAAGTTGTGATATGAATACATTCATGTTATTGGCTTTGGGGATTAACATCAAGGGGCAGATAGAACCATTGGGTGTATAGAAAAACAAAGTGGTTAAACTTTGGGCAAGCGTACAGAAAGAACTGAAAAGTTGCGGTCTGAAGCAGACTATCATAGTAAAATTATTAATTTATTATCGAACATATAGCTTTCCCCCTCTTTTTTTCAAAGCAAGACACAGGTAAATTTCTCCCGTTGCATTGATATATAACACAGCTCTCATGTTTTGGTTGAGGCTTTGTTTAATATGTTTTTGCATATATCGTCCCTTTATTCCGGATAAAACGGAATCTTTTTAGGGGTTTATCAACCACTTACTGATAATATAGTGCATGAATCAAATTCACAAATTTTTTTGTAATATGACCCAATGTTCACAGGGGGGGGCCGGAGAATTACCTACGGTAAAGGAAAAAACATGCAAATTGTCTTTTTCTCCTTTTGTTGTTGGTGCATCCCTGTTGCTCGGGGGGCCAATAGCTTTTGCTATTCCTCTTTCGGGTACTCAAGAACTTCATTTTTCAGAGGACAATTATGAAAAATTATTAACACCTGTTGATGGACTTTCTCCCTTGGGAGCTGGTGAAGATGGAATGGATGCGTGGTATATAACTTCTTCCAACCCCTCTCATGCATCTAGAACTAAGCTACGGATTAACTCTGATATTATGATTAGCGCAGGTCATGGTGGTGCTGGTGATAATAATGATGGTAATAGTTGTGGCGGTAATGGTGGTGACTCTATTACCGGATCTGACTTGTCTATAATCAATCAAGGCATGATTCTTGGTGGTAGCGGCGGTAGCGGTGCTGACCATAACGGTGATGGTGGTGAGGCTGTTACAGGAGACAATCTGTTTATAATAAATGGAGAAGTTATTTCAGGTGGACATGGTGGCGATAGTTATAGTGATAGTGATGGGGGGAATGGAGGTGATGCCGTCACAGGAGTCAATCTACCCATAATCAACAAAGGGACTATTTCCGGTGGTAATGGAGGTAACAATTATGGTGAGGGTGATGGCGGTAATGGAGGTGATGCCATCACAGGAAGCAGCCTCTCTGTAATCAATAAGGGCACGTTCGCTGGAGGCAACGGAGGTGCTGCTTACGGTTATGGTTATGATGGCTACGGTGGTAATGCTATCACAGGAGATAACCTGTCTATAATCAACAATGGAGCTATTTTAGGCGGTAATGGTGGACATTGGGGGGATGCTATAAATGGTAGCAATATGACCATTGCTAATAGCGGATATATAATTTCAGGTAAAGAAGATGATGGAACACAAAATGTAGCAGGTAATGCTATCCACATCACTGGTGGAAACAATTCATTAATACTCCATGAAGGTTCTGTCATTACTGGTGATGTACAGGTTAACAATTCATCCATTCTGAAAATTATCAACAATGATTACACTGGGACCACACCAACTATTGAAGGTGATTTATGTGCTGGTGATTGTACAACTGTTTCACTATCAGGTAACAAATTCACTGTTTCAGGTGACGTTTCTTTTGGTGAGAACAGTTCTTTAAATTTAGCTGGAATCAGTAGTCTGGAAGCTTCTGGAAATATGTCATTTGGCAACAATGTAAAAGTGGAGGCTATTATAAATAACTGGGCGCAGAAGGACTATAAACTGCTAAGTGCAGATAAAGGGATAACAGGTTTCAGTGTTTCTAATATATCTATCATCAATCCGTTACTCACTACTGGTGCTATTGACTATACAAAAAGCTATATCAGTGACCAGAATAAATTGATCTACGGTTTGAGCTGGAATGATACAGATGGCGACAGTCATGGAGAGTTCAATCTGAAAGAAAACGCTGAACTTACTGTTAGTACTATTCTGGCAGATAATCTCAGCCATCATAATATAAATAGCTGGGACGGAAAATCCCTAACAAAATCAGGGGAGGGAACTCTCATTTTGGCGGAAAAAAATACCTACTCTGGTTTCACCAACATCAATGCAGGCATTCTAAAAATGGGGACAGTTGAAGCTATGACACGTACCGCTGGTGTTATTGTTAATAAAGGTGCTACCTTGAATTTTTCAGGCATGAATCAAACTGTTAACACTTTATTAAATAGTGGGACTGTGCTAATCAATAATATTAATGCCCCTTTTTTGCCTGACCCCGTCATTGTCACAGGTGACATGACTCTGGAGAAAAACGGTCATGTTATTCTCAATAATAGTTCGTCAAATGTCGGTCAGACCTATGTTCAGAAAGGTAATTGGCATGGAAAGGGCGGAATATTATCTTTGGGCGCGGTTCTCGGCAATGACAACAGTAAAACTGACCGGCTGGAAATTACAGGCCATGCGTCTGGTATTACCTATGTTGCAGTGACAAATGAGGGAGGCTCTGGAGATAAAACTCTTGAAGGTGTTCAAATTATTTCGACAGATTCTTCTGATAAGAATGCTTTTATTCAGAAAGGCCGTATTGTTGCTGGTAGTTATGACTATCGCCTGAAACAGGGCACTGTATCTGGACTGAATACCAATAAGTGGTATCTAACTAGTCAGATGGATAATCAAGAATCAAAACAGATGAGCAATCAAGAGTCTACTCAAATGAGTAGTCGCCGAGCTAGTTCACAGCTTGTATCTTCACTTAATTTGGGTGAAGGTAGTATTCACACATGGCGCCCTGAAGCTGGCAGTTATATTGCTAACCTGATAGCAATGAACACGATGTTTAGTCCTTCTCTCTATGACCGACACGGTAGCACTATTGTTGATCCTACTACAGGTCAGCTCAGCGAAACCACCATGTGGATTCGTACTGTTGGTGGACATAATGAGCATAATTTAGCTGATAGACAATTAAAAACCACAGCTAACAGGATGGTTTATCAGATTGGTGGAGATATTTTGAAGACAAACTTCACTGATCATGATGGCTTGCATGTGGGTATTATGGGAGCTTATGGATATCAGGATAGCAAAACTCATAATAAGTATACTAGTTATAGTTCACGAGGAACTGTGAGCGGTTATACTGCCGGTTTGTACAGTTCTTGGTTTCAGGATGAAAAAGAACGAACAGGTCTATATATGGATGCTTGGTTGCAGTACGGTTGGTTTAATAATACAGTCAAAGGAGATGGGTTAACTGGTGAGAAATATTCCAGCAAAGGAATAACAGGAGCTTTGGAAGCTGGCTATATCTACCCAACCATACGCTGGACTACTCATAATAATATTGACAACGCATTGTATCTCAATCCACAAGTCCAGATAACTAGGCATGGGGTAAAAGCAAACGACTATATTGAACACAATGGCACTATGGTCACATCCTCTGGGGTCAATAATATTCAAGCAAAATTGGGATTGCGTACATCCTTAATTAGTCAGAGTTGTATCGATAAGGAGACTCTTCGTAAGTTCGAACCATTTTTGGAAGTGAATTGGAAATGGAGCTCAAAGCAATATGGTGTAATTATGAATGGCATGTCAAATCACCAGATAGGCAACCGTAATGTGATTGAACTCAAAACTGGTGTGGGGGGGCGTCTTGCAGATAACCTAAGCATCTGGGGAAACGTATCTCAGCAATTGGGTAATAACAGTTACAGAGACACCCAAGGTATTTTGGGTGTGAAATATACCTTCTGATAATAAAAATGCAGGGCGTGTTGATGTCCTGCATTTCTCTGGGACCCACCGTGTAAAAGCTCGGTGGGTTTTTGTGCACATGATGGTATGCCTGCGATCAATGCCAAACGTGTTTACCAGATCATGCGCCAGAATGCGCTGTTGCTTGGCGTTACACAGGAATTGCATTAGAAAGCGATGAACGAATGCTACCGCCAAATATTCGTGGTTATGCGCCTCAGATTACTGGTATTGCAGAAACTAATGCACGTGTTGTTGTATCTCAACAAGGTCGAGTAATATATGACTCTACTGTACCAGCTGGAACTTTTTCTATTCAGGACTTGAGTAGTTCTGTACGAGGAATATTGGATGTTGAAATTTTTGAGCAAAATGGTAAAAGAAAACATTTCCAAGTAGAAATGTGCAGGTGTGCCTTTCTTATCCAGACTTGGTCAGAGTAGGTATAAATTAGTAACAGGTCTACCTAAAACAAATAATAAAGCAACTGGTGAAGCATTTTTTTCGGTGAAGATCCTACGGGGTCCTGAGCCCAGTGAAGTGGCGAGGCAAATCACATGGGGAAGCGTACAGCCTGAACTGAACCGCCCCGGGAATCCTGGAGACTAAACTTCCTGAGAAAGAGGTAAACAGGATGACTAAAAATACTCGTTTTTCCCCCGAAGTCCGTCAAC
>NZ_MECT01000123.1:0-6090 GCF_001722145.1 Shigella sp. FC1544 | reverse complement strand
GACAGGCTCCGGAAGACGGTTGTTGCGCACGTATTCGGTGAACGCACTATGGCGACGCTGGGGCGTCTTATGAGCTTGCTGTCACCCTTTGACGTGGTGATATGGATGACGGATGGCTGGCCACTGTATGAATCCCGCCTGAAGGGAAAGCTGCACGTAATCAGCAAGCGATATACGCAGCGAATTGAGCGGCATAACCTGAATCTGAGGCAGCACCTGGCACGGCTGGGACGGAAGTCGCTGTCGTTCTCAAAATCGGTGGAGCTGCATGACAAAGTCATCGGGCATTATCTGAACATAAAACACTATCAATAAGTTGGAGTCATTACCGTCACGGTTGATAGCGCGAATCAATCAGAAAACAGAGCAATACGCGGTGCGTCCGCAGCAAATTAAATTTGAAGTGACTGAGCATGCATTTCTTGATGTCGAAAAAATGACGCCGATTATTCTGGCTTTCCGCCAGGCTGGTTACGAAGTGGCAATTGATGATTTTGGTATTGGCTACTCTAACTTGCATAACCTTAAATCATTGAATGTCGATATTTTGAAAATCGATAAATCGTTTGTTGAAACGCTGACCACCCACAAAACCAGTCATTTGATTGCGGAACACATCATCGAGCTGGCGCACAGCCTGGGGTTAAAAACGATCGCTGAAGGCGTCGAAACTGAGGAGCAGGTTAACTGGCTGCGCAAACGCGGCGTGCGCTATTGCCAGGGATGTTTTTTTGCGAAGGCGATGCCGCCGCAGGTGTTTATGCAATGGATGGAGCAATTACCCGCGCGGGAGTTAACGCGCGGGCAATAAAACTACAGGCGGTGGCGATAATCGCTGGGAGTGCGATCAAACTGCCGACGGAAAACGCGGGAGAAGGTCTGCTGCGAGACATAACCCAGGTCCATTGCGATATCAAAAATCGGACGCTCGGTGGTGCGCAACTCAACGGCGGCCAGTAACAGGCGACGTTGGCGAATGTAATCGCCAAGCGTCTGATGCGTCACCGTGCGGAACATTCGTTGCAAGTACCACTTTGAATAGCCTGATTTTTTTGCGACTACATCAATGTTAAGCGGCTGGTCAATATGCTCGTCAATCCATGCGATAAGATCCTGAATAATTTTCTGATGGGACATAAATCTGCCTCTTTTCAGTGTTCAGTTCGTTAATTCATCTGTTGGGGAGTATAATTCCTCAAGTTAACTTGAGGTAAAGCGATTTATGGAAAAGAAATTACCCCGCATTAAAGCGCTGCTAACCCCCGGCGAAGTGGCGAAACGCAGCGGTGTGGCGGTATCGGCGCTGCATTTCTATGAAAGTAAAGGGTTGATTACCAGTATCCGTAACAGCGGCAATCAGCGGCGATATAAACGTGATGTGTTGCGATATGTTGCAATTATCAAAATTGCTCAGCGTATTGGCATTCCGCTGGCGACCATTGGTGAAGCGTTTGGCGTGTTGCCAGAAGGGCATACGTTAAGTGCGAAAGAGTGGAAACAGCTTTCGTCCCAATGGCGAGAAGAGTTGGATCGGCGCATTCATACCTTAGTGGCGCTGCGTGACGAACTGGACGGATGTATTGGTTGTGGCTGCCTTTCGCGCAGTGATTGCCCGTTGCGTAACCCGGGCGACCGCTTAGGAGAAGAAGGTACCGGCGCACGCTTGCTGGAAGATGAACAAAACTAAAGCGCCACAAGGGCGCTTTAGTTTGTTTTCCGGTCTTTGTCTTTCTCTCTATCCCGCTGGTACACAGGAGGGTTTCCCCCGACGTCAACAGACCTCATTCGAGCACGTGGTGGAGGTTCCGGTTGGTGTTGATGCTTTAATTGTATGTCACCGACGTTTCTTCGCCAGTGTAAAGTATACTTTTTAACCGCAATATTTTTGTCATCTCAGACGATTTTTTATCGCAATCCTGAACGGTATACGGCTCGATAACGCTGCAATCTTGCGCACCGACGATAACGTTTGCGCATCAATTGCCTGTTTTTTCATCGTCAAGACAATAAAAGAGAAAAAAGCAGCAAACTTCGGTTGAAAAAGCCGCTATGATCGCCGGATAATCGTTTGCTTTTTTTACCACCCGTTTTGTATGCGCGGAGCTAAACGTTTGCTTTTTTGCGACGCAGTAAATTGTCGCAAACCTGGAGCAGGAAGATAACGTTTCGCTGGCAGGGGATTGTCCGCCACGCATCTTGACGAAAATTAAACTCTCAGGGGATGTTTTCTTATGTCTACGCCATCAGCGCGTACCGGCGGTTCACTCGACGCCTGGTTTAAAATTTCACAACGTGGAAGCACTGTCCGTCAGGAAGTGGTTGCCGGGTTAACAACGTTTCTGGCGATGGTCTACTCGGTCATCGTCGTTCCAGGTATGTTGGGTAAAGCAGGCTTCCCGCCTGCGGCAGTTTTCGTTGCAACCTGTCTGGTTGCCGGACTCGGTTCTATCGTGATGGGTCTGTGGGCTAATCTGCCGTTGGCGATTGGTTGCGCCATCTCCCTGACGGCGTTTACCGCATTCAGCCTGGTGCTGGGGCAACATATTAGCGTACCTGTCGCGCTGGGTGCCGTGTTCCTGATGGGTGTGCTGTTTACGGTAATTTCTGCCACGGGTATCCGTAGCTGGATTTTGCACAACTTGCCGCACGGTGTGGCGCACGGCACGGGGATCGGTATCGGTCTGTTCCTGCTGCTCATTGCCGCTAATGGTGTTGGTCTGGTGATTAAAAAACCGCTTGATGGTCTGCCCGTTGCGCTGGGTGATTTCGCGACCTTCCCGGTGATTATGTCACTGGTAGGTCTGGCGGTGATCATCGGCCTGGAAAAACTGAAAGTCCCTGGTGGCATTCTGCTGACCATTATCGGTATCTCAATTGTCGGTTTGATCTTCGATCCTAACGTCCATTTCTCCGGCGTTTTCGGCATGCCTTCATTGAGCGATGAAAACGGCAATTCACTGATTGGCAGCCTGGACATTATGGGCGCGCTGAATCCTGTAGTCCTGCCAAGCGTTCTGGCGCTGGTGATGACGGCAGTATTTGATGCCACCGGAACTATCCGTGCCGTCGCCGGCCAGGCGAACCTGCTGGATAAAGATGGGCAGATCATCGACGGTGGGAAAGCACTGACCACTGACTCCATGAGCAGCGTTTTCTCTGGCCTGGTGGGTGCTGCTCCGGCAGCGGTATACATCGAGTCTGCGGCGGGTACGGCGGCGGGCGGTAAAACCGGTTTGACGGCTATCACCGTTGGCGTGCTGTTCCTGCTGATTCTGTTCCTCTCTCCGCTCTCTTACCTCGTTCCGGGGTATGCAACGGCTCCGGCGCTGATGTACGTTGGCCTGCTGATGCTGAGCAACGTGGCGAAAATCGACTTTGCTGATTTTGTTGATGCGATGGCGGGTCTGGTTACGGCGGTATTCATCGTGCTGACCTGTAACATCGTAACAGGCATCATGATCGGCTTCGCGACTCTGGTGATTGGTCGTCTGGTTTCCGGCGAATGGCGCAAGTTGAACATCGGTACGGTCGTTATCGCCGTGGCGCTGGTGACCTTCTATGCGGGTGGCTGGGCTATCTAATCTTTCATCGGATTCTGAAAACGGGTGGCAATGGCTGCCCGTTTTTATTTTCTCCGCACATTGTGTGAGCTTTTGCGATATTCTGAAAAAATGAGAATTCAGGCATAACGCCTTTCTCAGATCATAAAAAAACATCGCAAACAGGGAACGCATGGAAATCTTCTTCACCATACTGATAATGACCCTCGTGGTCTCGCTGTCCGGGGTGGTCACTCGTGTCATGCCCTTTCAGATCCCGCTTCCGCTTATGCAAATCGCCATCGGTGCGCTACTGGCGTGGCCGACGTTTGGTTTGCATGTGGAGTTTGATCCTGAACTCTTTTTAGTCTTGTTTATCCCGCCGTTGCTGTTCGCTGATGGCTGGAAAACGCCGACCCGTGAATTTCTCGAACATGGTCGAGAGATTTTCGGCCTCGCGCTGGCGCTGGTGGTGGTCACCGTGGTCGGCATTGGCTTCCTTATTTACTGGGTGGTGCCGGGCATTCCGCTGATCCCCGCCTTTGCGCTGGCGGCGGTACTTTCTCCGACCGATGCTGTGGCGCTCTCCGGGATTGTTGGCGAAGGGCGCATCCCGAAAAAAATCATGGGCATTTTGCAGGGCGAAGCGTTGATGAATGACGCCTCCGGCCTGGTGTCGTTGAAGTTTGCCGTGGCAGTGGCGATGGGGACGATGATCTTCACCGTCGGCGGTGCGACGGTCGAATTTATGAAAGTAGCCATTGGTGGTATTCTTGCCGGTTTTGTGGTGAGCTGGCTGTATGGTCGCTCGCTGCGATTCCTCAGCCGCTGGGGCGGTGATGAACCCGCGACGCAGATCGTTCTGCTGTTCTTGCTGCCATTCGCTTCTTATCTGATTGCCGAACATATTGGCGTTTCCGGCATCCTCGCTGCGGTTGCCGCCGGGATGACCATCACCCGCTCCGGTGTGATGCGCCGTGCGCCGCTGGCAATGCGCCTGCGCGCAAACAGCACCTGGGCGATGCTGGAATTTGTCTTTAACGGCATGGTGTTCCTGCTGTTAGGTCTGCAGCTGCCGGGTATTCTGGAGACGTCGCTGATGGCGGCAGAAATCGACCCTAACGTCGAAATCTGGATGCTGTTTACCGATATTATTCTGATATATGCGGCGCTGATGCTGGTCCGTTTCGGCTGGCTGTGGACGATGAAAAAGTTCAGCAACCGCTTCCTGAAGAAGAAGCCGATGGAGTTTGGTTCGTGGACCACACGAGAAATCCTGATCGCGTCTTTCGCCGGGGTGCGTGGGGCGATCACTCTGGCCGGTGTGCTCTCTATCCCGCTGCTCTTGCCGGATGGTAACGTCTTCCCGGCGCGCTATGAGCTGGTGTTCCTGGCGGCTGGCGTCATTCTCTTCTCGCTGTTTGTCGGCGTGGTGATGTTGCCTATTCTGCTACAACACATTGAAGTCGCGGATCATTCGCAACAATTGAAAGAGGAACGTATTGCGCGAGCGGCAACGGCAGAAGTGGCGATTGTGGCGATCCAGAAAATGGAGGAGCGTCTGGCGGCGGATACCGAAGAGAATATCGATAACCAGCTGCTTACGGAGGTCAGTTCTCGCGTCATTGGTAACCTGCGTCGTCGCGCCGATGGACGTAACGACGTTGAAAGTTCCGTGCAGGAAGAGAACCTTGAGCGTCGCTTCCGTCTGGCGGCATTGCGTTCTGAACGTGCTGAACTGTACCACCTGCGCGCCACGCGGGAGATCAGCAACGAAACGCTGCAAAAATTACTGCACGATCTCGATTTGCTTGAAGCGTTGCTAATTGAGGAAAATCAGTAAGCCGAAAGCGACGTAACCAGGCCCGAGGTAATCTGAAAAAGGTGCAATCTTTTGCACCTTTAACAGGTTAGCTCGGGCTAACATTCATGATTCTAAAACAAATAAGTTATCTCTCTTGTAAAGTCAATTCATTGGCTGTTCTTCGACTTAACCTCAATCTGCGTGTTGCATAATATCTGCAGTAATCTTCATAGCGACTGCATTAATATTATCCTCAGTTTGTGACATGCCAGTATGAGAGGTACAATCTTCTTCAAAGAATTTCTGTAGTGTTACCAGGGTATCACTATCAATGGGGATATTTTCCTCTCCACGGAGTATGGAAATGCCCATTCCCTGGACGCTAGCCACATCAAAATTAACCCGATAGAGACGGGTATTAAACATACAGGGTAATGCTGCCAACTTACTGATTTAGTGTATGATGGTGATTTTAAGGTGCTTGCGTGGCTTCCATTTCCATCAGATGTCCTTCCTGCTCCGCTACTGAAGGCGTGGTGCGTAACGGCAAAAGCACTGCCGGACATCAGCGCTATCTCTGCTCTCATTGCCGTAAAACATGGCAACTACAGTTCACTTACACCGCCTCTCAGCCCGGTACGCACCAGAAAATCATTGATATGGCCATGAATGGCGTCGGATGTCGCGCCAGTGCACGCATTATGGGCGTTGGCCTCAACACGGTTTTACGTCACTTAAAAAACTCAG
>NZ_MECT01000122.1:0-38018 GCF_001722145.1 Shigella sp. FC1544 | reverse complement strand
GTTACTGGCCGAATCAACTGAGTTTCTCAGAATCATGCGGAATGGTGATGAGAATGCTGATGACATTGCAGGGCGCTTCACCGGGACGTATACCGGAGCTGATGCGCGATCTTGCAAGTATGGGACAACTTGTGAAATTACCGACGAGAAGGGGAAGGGCCTTCCCGAGAGTGGTAAAGGAGAGGCCCTGGAAATACCCCACAGCCCCGAAAAAGAGCCAGTCAGTTGCTTAACTGACTGGCATTACCCCGGCGTGGGTGCGTTTTTTGCGGGTGAGAACGGTAACTCCACCACTGGCGACGCCATTTATATGCGTGGTGCCGATACCTCTAACAGTATTTATATTGATGGCATTCGCGATATCGGCAGCGCCTCGCGCGACACCTTCAATACCGAGCAGGTCGAAGTGATTAAAGGGCCGTCCGGCACCGACTACGGGCACAGCGCACCGACGGGCTCGATCAATATGATCAGCAAACAGCCGCGCAATGATTCCGGCATTGACGCCTCCGCCAGTATTGGCAGCGCCTGGTTCCGCCGCGGCACGCTGGACGTCAATCAGGTCATTGGTGATACCACCGCGGTGCGCCTGAATGTAATGGGCGAAAAAACGCACGATGCCGGACGCGACAAAGTCAAAAATGAGCGTTACGGCGTCGCCCCTTCTGTCGCTTTTGGCCTTGGTACAGCGAATCGTTTGTATCTTAATTATCTGCATGTCACCCAGCACAACACGCCAGACGGCGGCATTCCGACCATCGGTTTGCCGGGCTATTCTGCCCCATCTGCGGGAACGGCGGCCCTGAATCATTCCGGAAAAGTTGATACTCATAACTTTTACGGCACGGATTCCGATTACGACGATTCGACCACCGACACCGCCACCATGCGTTTTGAGCACGACATCAACGATAACACCACCATTCGCAATACTACCCGTTGGTCGCGCGTAAAGCAGGATTACCTGATGACGGCGATTATGGGCGGGGCGTCGAATATTACTCAGCCCACCAGCGATGTGAATAGCTGGACCTGGTCACGCACGCGAATACCAAAGATGTGAGTAATAAAATTCTCACCAACCAGACCAACCTGACCTCGACGTTCTATACCGGTTCTATCGGTCATGATGTCAGTACCGGCGTGGAATTTACCCGTGAAACGCAGACTAACTACGGCGTTAATCCGGTGACGTTACCCGCGGTAAATATTTATCATCCTGACAGCAGCATTCATCCCGGCGGCCTGACGCGCAACGGCGCAAACGCCAATGGTCAGACGGATACCTTCGCAATTTACGCCTTTGATACGCTGCAAATCACCCGTGATTTTGAGCTGAACGGCGGGATCCGTCTGGATAATTATCATACTGAATATGACAGTGCCACCGCCTGCGGCGGCAGCGGACGCGGTGCCATCACCTGCCCAGCTGGTGTGGCAAAAGGTTCTCCGGTCACCACCGTCGACACCGCCAAGTCGGGCAATCTGGTGAACTGGAAAGCCGGGGCGCTGTATCACCTGACGGAAAACGGTAATGTCTATATTAACTATGCCGTTTCCCAGCAGCCTCCGGGCGGCAACAACTTCGCCCTTGCGCAGTCTGGCAGCGGTAACAGTGCCAACCGCACCGATTTTAAACCGCAAAAAGCCAACACCAGCGAGATTGGCACCAAATGGCAGGTTCTGGATAAACGCCTGTTGCTCACCGCCGCACTGTTCCGTACTGATATCGAAAATGAAGTTGAGCAAAATGATGACGGAACTTACTCGCAATACGGTAAGAAACGTGTCGAAGGCTATGAGATATCCGTGGCCGGGAATATCACTCCCGCGTGGCAGGTGATTGGCGGCTATACCCAGCAAAAAGCAACCATCAAAAACGGCAAAGATGTTGCCCAGGATGGTTCCTCATCGCTGCCGTATACCCCGGAGCACGCCTTCACCTTATGGAGCCAGTATCAGGCAACCGATGATATCTCTGTTGGCGCGGGCGCACGCTATATCGGCAGTATGCATAAAGGTTCAGACGGCGCGGTGGGAACGCCAGCGTTTACCGAAGGTTACTGGGTCGCCGATGCCAAACTGGGGTATCGGGTTAATCGCAATCTCGACTTTCAGCTAAACGTTTACAACCTGTTTGATACCGATTACGTCGCCTCAATCAACAAGAGCGGCTACCGTTATCACCCGGGCGAGCCAAGAACCTTCTTGCTCACAGCCAATATGCATTTCTGATTCAGATGTGGGGCGCAGGCCCCACTTTTTGGAGAAATTGTATGATGTACCACATTCCCGGCGTGTTATCGCCACAGGAGGTCGCTCGTTTTCGCGAACAACTGGAACAAGCCGAATGGGTGGATGGACGCGTCACCACCGGCGCACAAGGTGCGCAAGTTAAGAACAATCAACAGGTAGACACCCGCAGCACGTTATACGCCGCCCTGCAAAATGAGGTGCTGAACGCGGTTAACCAACATGCTTTATTCTTTGCCGCGGCCTTGCCGCGTACCCTTTCCACGCCGCTGTTTAATCGCTATCAGAACAATGAAACCTATGGTTTTCATGTGGATGGCGCAGTACGCAGCCATCCACAAAACGGCTGGATGCGCACTGACCTTTCTGCCACGCTGTTTTTAAGCGATCCACAAAGCTACGACGGCGGCGAACTGGTCGTTAATGACACCTTCGGACAACATCGGGTAAAACTCCCGGCAGGTGATCTCGTGTTGTATCCCTCCAGCAGCCTGCATTGCGTGACACCCGTAACCCGCGGCGTACGAGTGGCATCATTTATGTGGATCCAGTCGATGATCCGCGATGATAAAAAGCGCGCCATGCTGTTTGAACTAGACAAAAATATTCAGTCGCTGAAAAGCCGCTATGGTGAAAATGAAGAGATCCTGTCGCTGCTCAATCTTTATCATAATCTGCTGCGGGAATGGTCGGAGATCTGACGCTTGAACTGCCCAGGTTCGTCCCTATATTAGCTACACTTAACTGTACAAGCATTGATATGGGGAGGACGATATGGCATCCGGTTGGGCTAACGATGAAGCCGTCAACGAACAGATCAACAGTACAATTGAAGATGCGATTGCCCGCGCTCGGGGTGAAATTCCGCGTGGCGAAAGCCTGTATGAATGTGAAGAGTGCGGTGCCCCCATCCCGCAAGCCCGTCGGGAAGCCATTCCTGGCGTGCGCTTATGTATTCATTGTCAGCAGGAGAAAGATTTACAAAAACCAGCGTATACAGGATATAATCGCAGAGGTTCGAAAGACAGCCAGTTACGTTAACTACAACTGGCGAGATGCATAGCGAGTATAATTTGTATTTTGCGTGGCATTCCGTGCCTTTAACGCTGCTGTGACTGCCACGCGGCATAAAACAAGTCCATAAGTACAACAAATAAATGGTTTATCAGTATGTTAGATATCAATCAATTTATTTGAACAAGGCGGTCAATTCTCTTCGATTTTATCTCTCGAAAAAAAACGTGATACTCATCACATCGACGAAACAACGTCACTTATACAAAAATCACCTGCGAGAGATTAATTATGAAAACTATCAATACTGTTGTTGCTGCTATGGCTCTTTCAACTCTATCATTTGGCGTGTTCGCGGCGGAACCGGTAACGGCATCCCAGGCACAGAACATGAATAAAATCGGCGTGGTTTCTGCCGATGGCGCATCCACCCTCGATGCCCTGGAAGCGAAACTGGCTGAGAAAGCCGCGGCAGCCGGTGCCAGTGGATACAGCATCACTTCTGCCACCAACAACAATAAATTAAGCGGTACTGCGGTAATTTATAAGTAATTCGTAGGACGGATAAGGCGTTTACGCCGCATCCGGCAACAGATGCCTGATGCGACGCTACCGCGTCTTATCAGGCCTACAAAATCCGAACCGTTGGACGGATCAGGCGGTTACGCTACGTCCAGCACAAGTATTTCCCTGTCTGTTTGCCGACAGACGCATATGCTCTAACCCTCATTGATCCTATATTACCCTTGTTTGCCCGTCCGTTACTGGACGGGCTTTTTTTAGCTGGCTAACTGCTGACAGAAAGCCTGCAACGTCTCTTCCGACATACCAATCTGCCGCGCCGCATCACAAATGGCCTGCCAGCTTCCCGCATCCAATGGAATCCCCTGCTCCTGCCGTTCGCGACGCGTGTTCACTTCCCACTCGCCCGGTAGCAAAATCGGCTTATCGTCATCATGCGGCGAGGCTTTCACCCACTCGGCAAAGGCTTCAGTCTGCGCGCTACAATCCGGCGCGCCGAACAGTTCCGGGTTGATGATGATAGTGGTCATGCAGTTAAGAATGGCATCGGGACTGGTTTGTAACGTTTCCTGATGCGTCGTTTTACCGCCAGAAAGCGCCCCGCCAAGAATTTCACACATCGCTGCAAGGGCGTAGCCTTTATGTTCGGCAAAGGTCAACAGCGACCCCAACGGCGACTCCTGCATTACCGCCGGATTGGTCGTCGGCACGCCGTTAACGTCAATCAGGCAACCTGGCGGCACGGGGACTCCTTTATGCCAGGCGACGCGAGTTTTACCAAATGCGATGGCGCTGGTGGCGTAATCAAGCAACAGCGGGAAATTATCTTTACGAGGGAAAACCACACAGAACGGATTGGTGCCAAAGCGGCTGTCGCGACCGTGGAACGGTGCGACCATTGGAATACCGACCACGCTAACAAAGTGGATAGAGACAAACCCCGCCGCTGCACACTGCTCCGCCCAGTAACCGATACGGCCGATATGATGCGAGTTATGTAGCGCCACGGCAGCAATACCGTGCTGATGCGCTTTCTCAATCCCCAGCGCCATCGCTTCGTGTGCCGCGACCTGACCGAATGCGCGATCGCCATCGAGCGTGACTGCCGCCCCCGCCTCTTTAACGATTTTGGCATGATGGTTAATTTGCAGATGCCCCTGACTCCAGGAACGCACATAGCTTGGGATCATGCCAATACCATGAGAATCATGCCCTGCCAGGTTTGCCGCGATTAAATGATCGGCCACTAATTTCGCTTCTTGTTCCTCGCTACCCATCTGACGAAATACAGCCTGAATAAAACTGTGCAGCGTCTGAGCATCAAAGCGATGACCACTTTCCATGGTTAACTCCTGTTTATGTTATGTGTTTGTTGTTTTTTTATGCTGCACGCCGGGCGCGGGAAGGTCAATAAAGATGCAGGAATTTCATATTGCGGTGGGGTAAAAGCCGGATGACATGGCTCATCCGGCTGAGAAAAGAATTAAAATGCCTGATTAACGCGCGCCAGGCCGTCACTGATAGTTGCCGCTTCACCCGTAGCCTCCAGGCAGCAAGCCATCTGGATTTTCAGCGATTCGGGAATCGGTTCGCTGCCAGCAAGGCAACGCTCAATCCACTGCGCCGTGGTTTCTGGGTCTTTTGCTTGTGGCAGTAACTCGCTACCAGCAGTGTCCTGTTTTTCATACAGCACCCGCATCCCTTCACGGTCAATGAGATTGATCTGCGGGCAGCGCTGCGGATTAGCATACACTTCGCCTTCAGTACCATGCATTAGTAGCGCCCGCCCGCCGATATCGCTAAAGAACTTCGCGACTCGCCCGATGTATTCCGGATGCGAAACGCTGGAAAGACGCAGCGCCTCACCTTCGGCAAATGGCGTCGCCAGTTTCGCCAGGGTATGTGCACTGTTACGCACGCCCATCCGCCAGCGCATCGCCAGTTGTTTTTCCAGCGGCGGGCAAAACGCGCCGACAGGCATAAACACCGGTTGATGTTCGTCGAGCTTCGCCTGCGCCTGCCCGCCGTGCAACGTTGGTGTAATACCCATCAGTTCGAAAATGGTTTCTGTCAGCACGCGAGTTGGATCTTCGCTAACCCCGTGAACCACCACAGGAAAACCGAGTTTGTGCAGGAGAATAGCCAACAACGGCGTCAGGTTGGCCTGTTTACGCGCGCCGTTGTAACTGGGGATGACAATCGGCATCGGCTTGCCTGCAGGCGGCGTCAGCTTGATGGTGTGATTTTGCATGGCTTCGTAAAAGCCGAGCATCTCTGCTTCCCCTTCCCCTTTGATACGTAGCGCAATCAATACGCCGCCCAACTCAAGGTCAGGGACTTCACCATTGAGCATATGGGCATACAGACCGCGCGCAGTATCCCGGTCTAAATCGCGCGCGTGGTTTTTCCCGCGCCCGATCTCTTTAATGATTTTGCGATAGTCCATTTACGACTCCTTACCTGACTCACATCATTAACGCCGCCGACGGCGTGGGGATTTCGTTTTTTCTTTCTTTTTAACTATACCTTCAGGGACTTCCGGTTGCTCTATCGGAAATACCGGTAATGCATCCAGTAGTCGCTTGCCATAATTTTTGGTCAGCAAGCGTTTGTCGTAGATAACCACTTCGCCCCAGCAACCGTGGCTTCGAATCAGTCGCCCAACCTGCTGAATCAGGTTAAACGAGGCGCTCGGCAGGCTTTGCACCTCAAACGGATAGCGGTTGAGGCTTTTCAGCCATTCCCCTTCGGTGATCACCACCGGGCTGTCGATGGGCGGAAAAGCGATTTTGTGGATATGCACCTGGCTGAGCAGATCACCTTTCAAATCAAGCCCTTCGGCAAATGACTGTAAGCCCACCAGCACACTACGCTCACCGTTGGCAACGCGTTTGCGGTGCAGTTCAACTAAGCGATAACGCGGCTGATCGCCCTGCACCAGCAGCATCAGGCGTAAATCCGTCACATAGTCGAGAAAGCGCTGCATCGCCCGTCCGCTGGCAAACAGTACCAACATACCGAGATGTTTTTTGCTCTCCACCTGCTCACGGAAAAAGGCCGCCATTTCGGCAATATGCTGCTCTTCGTTGTCGATGGAAGGCTCAAAGCGCATCCGGGGAATAACAATTTTGCCCTGTTCGCAGTGGTTAAAGGGGGAATCCAGCGCCACAAAACGGTCGCCCGCTTTCTCTTTCAGCCCGCTCATCTCCTGCAAACGCGAAAAACTGTTCAGCGAACGCAAGGTTGCGGAGGTGACAATAATGTGCGGAATACTGCGCCACAGCAGCCTTTCCAGCTGATCGCTGACACGTATTCCCGCGCAGTGAAACCAGAGATGCAGCTGCCCTTCGCGCTCTTCCCGCGTCGCCCATTTGGTCACCGGCGCACCGGAAGATTGCGCCAGAGACGCCAGCCGCCAGAGTTTGCTTTGCGCCTCGAACATCCCCAACGCGCGGTTCATCTGCAAAATCAACCGATGCAGACGCACAATATCGTGGCTGCCGGTTTTCTCACTTAAATCGTTAAGAAATAACTCCGCCAGACCACGCAGCATCTCGGTGAGTTTTGCCAGCCGCTGGCAGATCTCCAGCACTTCATCAGGCAGTTCGCCCATCGCAAAACGGTGCTCTGCCTCCTGCCCGGCAGGCATGTAGAGATTGAGAATGTTGTTTAACGAGGCGATAAGCTCATACAACTCTTCACAATGCGCATTCAAACGTTCAGGGATCGCCAGCGGTGGGATGGTCTTCGGGCGAAACTGCTCCATGCAGGTAGCGACCAGTTTCGTGAACAAGTCCAGCTGTAGTCGATACCAGGGCGCGGTGATTTCAGCGCTCATCTCCAGCGCATCCCGGGCCACATCTGGCAGGTGATGACCTTCGTCCAGCACCAGCAGCAGATTTTTCGGGTCAGGCAGTACGGCTTCGCTTTCCATCGCCGCCATCACCAGCGCATGGTTTGCCACCACCACTTCCGCTTCCTGAATCTCCCGACGAGCAACAAAAAACGGGCATTCACGATAGTAGTAACAGTTACGGTTGAGGCAGCTGGCTTTGTCGGTACTCAAACGACGCCAGAGATCATCATCTATAGCGATATCCGTATGATCGCGCAGACCATCCCATTTATAAGTGTCGAGATCGCCCTTCAGCTTCGCACAACGTTTTTGCTCTTCCTGATTATTTGGCGTCAGTTCGTCGTCAAGAAACGCCAGCAGATCCTGTTGCGTGGGTTCAGTGCTGGCGAGCGCCGTCAGATTACGCGGACAAACGTAGCGCCCACGCCCGAAAGCGGCAGTGAATTTAAGATCGGGAATGATCTTTTTCAGCAGCGGTAAATCTTTGCTGTAAATCTGATCCTGCAACGCCACGTTGGCGGTACTCACCACCAGCGTTTTTTGCTCTTCGCGGGCAATGGCGATGCCGGGGATCAAATAGGAGAGCGTTTTCCCAACGCCGGTGGGGGCTTCAATCGCCAGATGCCGCCCTTCTTCTCCGGCCAGCGTTTTGGCGACGTCCGCAATCATCTGCCGCTGCGGCGCACGGGGAATAAAGTCGGGGATCTGTTCCTGAAGCGCCTTATACCAGGCGGCAATTTGCGCTTTAAGCGCGGCGGTTAATGCCATGAGAAAACCTGAAATACTGTATAAACAGCCAATATTGTGGCATTTTTCGGTTTTCAGGGGTAATGGTTTTTCTGTTTCTGGAAAGCGGCTCGCAATAACCACCAACATAATGCGGTTTAATGCCCGTTCGAGCACAAAGGATCCAACACGTCATGCAAGACACCATCATAAATTTCTACAGCACCAGCGATGACTACGGTGATTTTTCTAACTTTGCCGCCTGGCCCATCAAGGTTGACGGGAAAACCTGGCCCACCTCCGAACACTATTTTCAGGCACAAAAATTCCTTGATGAAAAATACCGCGAAGAGATCCGTCGGGTTTCTTCCCCCATGGTCGCCGCTCGCATGGGGCGTAATCGTTCCAAGCCACTTCGTAAAAACTGGGAGTCGGTTAAAGAACAGGTGATGCGTAAAGCACTTCGTGCTAAATTCGAACAGCATGCAGAACTGCGTGCGCTCTTGCTGGCAACCGCGCCCGCAAAACTGGTTGAGCATACGGAAAACGATGCTTACTGGGGAGACGGTGGTAATGGTAAGGGCAAGAATCGACTGGGCTACCTTTTAATGGAGTTGCGCGAACAATTGGCTATAGAGAAGTAACGTCTCGGTGGCTTATGGGCGGTAAAACAGATAAATTTTTTCCCGTGTTCTCAAATTGCTGACAAGTGCTTGTTGTGAAATGCCGGATGCGGCGTAAACGCCTTATCCGGCCTACAAAAGCATGCAAATTCAATATATTGCAGAGTTAACGTAGGCCTGATAAGCGTAGCGCATCAGGCAGTTTTGCGTTTGTTCATCAGCCTGATGCCGGGCATAGCCCGGCATAAAAGATTACTGCGCAGCGGCAGGTTTACGCGGACGGCGGCGACGTTGTTGTTCGCCTGCCGGTTTGGCATCGCCGAGGCGGCGAGACGGTTTTTCTGCAGGTTTCGCGCTTGCAGATTTTGCGCCACCTTCCCCACGGCGTGGTTGCTGTTGACCGCGACCACCACCTTGCCCACGACCGCCGCCGCCACGTTGCTGGCGACCGTTCTGGATCGGTTCGGCTTTGATTGACGGGTCCGGCTCATAGCCCGGAATCGCAATGCGCGGGATCTCTTTTTTCAGCAGTTTTTCGATATCACGCAGCAGTTTGTGTTCATCAACACACACCAGCGACAACGCTTCACCGGTAGCAGCCGCACGACCGGTACGCCCGATACGGTGGACATAATCTTCCGGTACGTTTGGCAGTTCATAGTTGACGACGTGCGGCAACTCTTCGATATCCAGACCGCGCGCAGCGATATCGGTCGCCACCAGTACGCGAATGTCACTCGATTTAAAATCAGCCAGCGCACGGGTGCGCGCACCTTGCGATTTATTCCCGTGGATCGCCGCACTACGGATGCCATCTTTATTGAGCTGCTCAGCCAGATGGTTAGCGCCGTGTTTGGTACGGGTAAACACCAGCACCTGCTGCCAGTTCCCTTTACCAATCATGTGCGACAGCAATTCGCGTTTGCGTTTCTTATCGACAAAGTGAACGTGCTGGGTCACCTGATCAGACGCGGTATTGCGGCGTGCCACTTCGATTTCCAGCGGGTTGTGCAACAGTTTTTCCGCCAGGGCTTTAATATCGTCAGAGAAGGTCGCAGAGAACAGCAGGTTCTGGCGTTTCGCTGGCAGTTTTGTTAACACGCGACGGATATCGTGGATAAAGCCCATGTCGAGCATGCGGTCAGCTTCATCGAGGACGAGGATTTCAACCTGATCCAGCTTCACTGCATTTTGATGTTCCAGGTCCAGCAAACGTCCCGGTGTTGCCACCAGAACATCAACGCCGCCGCGCAGCTTCATCATTTGCGGGTTAATGCTGACACCGCCAAACACCACCAGCGAACGAATGTTCAAATATTTGCTGTAATCACGGACGTTTTCGCCAATCTGCGCAGCCAGTTCACGGGTCGGGGTAAGAATGAGCGCACGTACCGGACGACGCCCTTTGGCGTGCGGCTGGCGAGTGATCAGGTGTTGCAACAGCGGCAGCGTAAAGCCCGCTGTTTTACCGGTACCGGTCTGGGCGCTAGCCATCAGGTCGCGGCCTTCCAGCACCGCAGGGATCGCCTGCTGCTGAATAGGGGTGGGTTCACGGTACCCCTGCTCGGCAACGGCGCGCAGGATATCAGGGCTTAAACCCAAAGAATCGAAAGACATAACTACTCCGAACCGCCCCGACCGTTACCGGTGTAGTTTTCAGGGAGATACTGAAAAGGAAAATGACAAAAACCACAATGTCATGAGGGAGCGGAGTGTAGCAGTTTTTGTGACGCAGCGCATAAATTATCCCTGTGACTGGCGTTGCTAAAATTCTTAGCCATACTGGACAACTCCCCTATGGAGTCATAATCTTAATCAATCATTTGATTAAGAATGGACTGTGCGATGAATAATCCTGCCATGACAATCAAGGGTGAACAGGCGAAAAAACAGCTGATTGCTGCCGCACTGGCGCAGTTTGGTGAATATGGAATGAACACCACCACTCGCGAGATAGCCGCCCAGGCCGGGCAGAATATCGCTGCCATCACCTACTACTTCGGTTCGAAAGAAGATTTGTACCTCGCCTGCGCCCAGTGGATTGCCGATTTTATTGGCGAGCAGTTCCGTCCGCATGCCGAGGAAGCCGAACGCTTGTTCGCGCAACCACAGCCTGATCGGGCTGCCATCCGTGAACTGATCCTTCGCGCCTGCAGGAACATGATTAAGCTGCTCACCCAGGATGACACCGTCAACCTCAGCAAGTTTATCTCCCGTGAGCAGCTCTCTCCCACGGCAGCCTACCACCTGGTGCACGAACAGGTGATTAGTCCGCTACACAGCCACCTGACACGCCTGATTGCCGCCTGGACCGGCTGCGACGCCAATGACACCCGCATGATCCTTCATACCCATGCGTTGATTGGTGAGATTCTGGCGTTCCGTCTTGGCAAAGAAACAATTCTGTTACGTACCGGCTGGACCGCGTTCGATGAAGAAAAGACCGAACTGATCAACCAGACGGTGACCTGTCATATCGACCTGATTTTGCAAGGATTATTGCAAAGGAGTTTGTAGTGATGAAAAAACCTGTCGTGATCGGACTGGCGGTAGTGGTACTTGCCGCCGTGGTTGCCGGAGGCTACTGGTGGTATCAAAGCCGCCAGGATAACGGCCTGAAGCTGTATGGCAACGTGGATATTCGTACGGTGAATCTTAGTTTCCGTGTTGGGGGGCGCGTTGAATCGCTGGCGGTGGACGAAGGTGATGCGATCAAAGCGGGCCAGGTGCTGGGCGAACTGGATCACAAGCCGTATGAGATTGCCCTGATGCAGGTGAAAGCGGGCGTCTCGGTGGCACAGGCGCAGTATGACCTGATGCTTGCCGGGTATCGCGATGAAGAAATCGCTCAGGCCGCCGCAGCGGTGAAACAGGCGCAAGCCGCCTATGACTATGCGCAGAACTTCTATAACCGCCAGCAAGGACTGTGGAAAAGCCGCACCATTTCGGCAAATGACCTGGAAAATGCCCGCTCCTCGCGCGACCAGGCACAGGCAACGCTGAAATCAGCACAGGATAAATTGCGTCAGTACCGTTCCGGTAACCGTGAACAGGACATCGCTCAGGCGAAAGCCAGCCTCGAACAGGCGCAGGCGCAACTGGCGCAGGCGGAGCTGAATTTACAGGACTCAACGTTGATAGCACCGTCTGATGGCACACTGTTAACGCGCGCGGTGGAGCCAGGCACGGTTCTCAATGAAGGTGGCACGGTGTTTACCGTTTCACTAACGCGTCCGGTGTGGGTGCGCGCTTATGTTGATGAACGGAATCTTGACCAGGCCCAGCCGGGGCGCAAAGTTCTGCTTTATACCGATGGTCGCCCGGACAAGCCGTATCACGGGCAGATTGGTTTCGTTTCGCCGACTGCTGAATTTACCCCGAAAACCGTCGAAACACCGGATCTGCGTACCGACCTCGTCTATCGCCTGCGTATTGTGGTGACCGACGCCGATGATGCGTTACGCCAGGGAATGCCGGTGACGGTGCAATTCGGTAACGAGGCAGGACATGAATGATGCCGTTATCACGCTGAACGGCCTGGAAAAACGCTTTCCGGGCATGGACAAGCCCGCCGTCGCGCCGCTCGATTGTACCATTCACGCCGGTTATGTGACGGGGCTGGTGGGGCCGGATGGTGCAGGTAAAACCACGCTAATGCGGATGCTGGCGGGATTACTGAAACCCGACAGCGGCAATGCCACGATGATTGGCTTTGATCCAATCAAAAACGACGGCGCGCTGCACGCCGTGCTCGGCTATATGCCGCAGAAATTTGGTCTGTATGAAGATCTCACGGTGATGGAGAACCTCAATCTGTACGCGGATTTGCGCAGCGTCACCGGCGAGGCACGTAAGCAAACTTTTGCTCGCCTGCTGGAGTTTACGTCTCTTGGGCCGTTTACCGGACGCCTGGCGGGCAAGCTCTCCGGTGGGATGAAACAAAAACTCGGTCTGGCCTGTACCCTGGTGGGCGAACCGAAAGTGTTGCTGCTCGATGAACCCGGCGTCGGCGTTGACCCTATCTCACGGCGCGAACTGTGGCAGATGGTGCATGAGCTGGCAGGCGAAGGGATGTTAATCCTCTGGAGTACCTCGTATCTCGACGAAGCCGAGCAGTGCCGTGACGTGTTACTGATGAATGAAGGCGAGTTGCTGTATCAGGGGGAACCAAAAGCCCTGACACAAACCATGGCCGGACGCAGCTTTCTGATGACCAGTCCACACGAGGGCAACCGCAAGCTGTTGCAACGCGCCTTGAAACTGCCACAGGTCAGCGACGGCATGATTCAGGGGAAATCGGTACGTCTGATCCTCAAAAAAGAGGCCACACCAGACGATATTCGCCATGCCGACGGGATGCCGGAAATCAACATCAACGAAACTACGCCGCGTTTTGAAGATGCATTTATTGATTTGCTGGGTGGTGCCGGAACCTCAGAATCGCCGCTGGGTGCAATATTGCATACGGTAGAAGGCACACCCGGCGAGACGGTGATCGAAGCGAAAGAACTGACCAAGAAATTTGGTGATTTTGCCGCCACCGATCACGTCAACTTTGCCGTTAAACGTGGGGAGATTTTTGGTTTGCTGGGGCCAAACGGCGCGGGTAAATCGACCACCTTTAAGATGATGTGCGGTTTGCTGGTGCCGACTTCCGGCCAGGCGCTGGTGCTGGGGATGGATCTGAAAGAGAGTTCCGGTAAAGCGCGCCAGCATCTCGGCTATATGGCGCAAAAATTTTCGCTCTACGGCAACCTGACGGTCGAACAGAATTTACGCTTTTTCTCTGGTGTGTATGGCTTACGCGGTCGGGCGCAGAACGAAAAAATCTCCCGTATGAGCGAGGCATTTGGCCTGAAAAGTATCGCCTCCCACGCGACCGATGAACTGCCATTAGGTTTTAAACAGCGGCTGGCGCTGGCCTGTTCGCTGATGCATGAACCGGACATTCTGTTTCTCGACGAACCAACGTCCGGCGTTGATCCCCTCACCCGCCGCGAATTTTGGCTGCATATCAACAGCATGGTAGAGAAAGGCGTCACGGTGATGGTCACCACTCACTTTATGGATGAAGCAGAATATTGCGACCGCATCGGCCTGGTGTACCGTGGGAAATTAATTGCCAGCGGCACGCCGGATGATTTGAAAGCGCAGTCGGCCAACGACGAGCAACCCGATCCCACCATGGAGCAAGCCTTTATTCAGTTGATCCACGACTGGGATAAGGAGCATAGCAATGAGTAACCCGATCCTGTCCTGGCGTCGCGTACGGGCGCTGTGCGTTAAAGAGACGCGGCAGATCGTTCGCGATCCGAGTAGCTGGCTGATTGCGGTAGTGATCCCGCTGCTACTGCTGTTTATTTTTGGTTACGGCATTAACCTCGACTCCAGCAAGCTGCGGGTCGGGATTTTACTGGAACAGCGTAGCGAAGCGGCGCTGGATTTCACCCACACCATGACCGGTTCGCCCTACATCGACGCCACCATCAGCGATAACCGTCAGGAACTGATCGCCAAAATGCAGGCGGGGAAAATTCGCGGTCTGGTGGTTATTCCGGTGGATTTTGCGGAACAGATGGAGCGCGCCAACGCCACCGCACCGATTCAGGTGATCACCGACGGCAGTGAGCCGAATACCGCTAACTTTGTACAGGGGTATGTCGAAGGGATCTGGCAGATCTGGCAAATGCAGCGAGCGGAGGACAACGGGCAGACTTTTGAACCGCTTATTGATGTACAAACCCGCTACTGGTTTAACCCGGCGGCGATTAGCCAGCACTTCATTATCCCCGGTGCGGTGACCATTATCATGACGGTCATCGGCGCGATTCTCACCTCGCTGGTGGTGGCGCGAGAATGGGAACGCGGCACCATGGAGGCTCTGCTCTCTACGGAGATTACCCGCACGGAACTGCTGCTGTGTAAGCTGATCCCTTATTACTTTCTCGGGATGCTGGCGATGTTGCTGTGTATGCTGGTGTCAGTGTTTATTCTCGGCGTGCCGTATCGCGGGTCGCTGCTGATTCTGTTTTTTATCTCCAGCCTGTTTTTACTCAGTACCCTGGGGATGGGGCTGCTGATTTCCACGATTACCCGCAACCAGTTCAATGCCGCTCAGGTCGCCCTGAACGCCGCTTTTCTGCCGTCGATTATGCTTTCCGGCTTTATTTTTCAGATCGACAGTATGCCCGCGGTGATCCACGCGGTGACGTACATTATTCCCGCTCGTTATTTCGTCAGCACCCTGCAAAGCCTGTTCCTCGCCGGGAATATTCCAGTGGTGCTGGTGGTAAACGTGCTGTTTTTGATCGCTTCGGCGGTGATGTTTATCGGCCTGACGTGGCTGAAAACCAAACGTCGGCTGGATTAGGGAGAAGAGCATGTTTCATCGCTTATGGACGTTAATCCGCAAAGAGTTGCAGTCGCTGCTGCGCGAACCGCAAACCCGCGCGATTCTGATTTTACCTGTGCTTATTCAGGTGATTCTGTTCCCGTTCGCCGCCACGCTGGAAGTGACTAACGCCACCATCGCCATCTACGATGAAGATAACGGCGAGCATTCGGTGGAGCTGACCCAACGTTTTGCCCGCGCCAGCGCCTTTACTCATGTGCTGCTGCTGAAAAGCCCACAGGAGATCCGCCCAACCATCGACACACAAAAGGCGTTACTCCTGGTGCGTTTCCCGGCTGACTTCTCGCGCAAACTGGATACCTTCCAGACCGCGCCGTTGCAGTTGATCCTCGACGGGCGTAACTCCAACAGTGCGCAAATTGCCGCCAACTACCTGCAACAGATCGTCAAAAATTATCAGCAGGAGCTGCTGGAAGGAAAACCGAAACCTAACAACAGCGAGCTGGTGGTACGCAACTGGTATAACCCGAATCTCGACTACAAATGGTTTGTGGTGCCGTCACTGATCGCCATGATCACCACTATCGGCGTAATGATCGTCACTTCACTTTCCGTCGCCCGCGAACGTGAACAAGGTACGCTCGATCAGCTACTGGTTTCGCCGCTCACCACCTGGCAGATCTTCATCGGCAAAGCCGTACCGGCGTTAATTGTCGCCACCTTCCAGGCCACCATTGTGCTGGCGATTGGTATCTGGGCGTATCAAATCCCCTTCGCCGGATCGCTGGCGCTGTTCTACTTTACGATGGTGATTTACGGTTTATCGCTGGTGGGATTCGGTCTGTTGATTTCATCACTCTGCTCGACACAACAGCAGGCGTTTATCGGCGTGTTTGTCTTTATGATGCCCGCCATTCTCCTTTCCGGTTACGTTTCGCCGGTGGAAAACATGCCAGTATGGCTGCAAAACCTGACGTGGATTAACCCTATTCGCCACTTTACGGACATTACCAAGCAGATTTATTTGAAGGATGCGAGTCTGGATATTGTGTGGAATAGTTTGTGGCCGCTACTGGTGATAACGGCCACGACAGGGTCAGCGGCGTACGCGATGTTTAGACGTAAGGTGATGTAACTTCTTATCTTTCGCCAGCAAAGACACTACCGCCGGGCCGGCAAGGATTGCCAGCCCTGCAATTGCCAGCAAAAAGTTGTTTTCCAGTACGCGGGACAACAGCCACAGCACAATCAGCGCTGCGCCAAAATACCAGGTCGTGGTCAGCTCTTCCAGCACGTCTGCCACCTCACGCCAGCGTTGCTCGGGGTGGCGCTGAAACACCAACATCATCACTACCGTGACACAATACAGTGCGCATAATCCCACGCCGACGTGAACCAGAGTCTTACTCATCCAGCCCACCACCAGCAGCGCCACTACCAGTAAATGCAACATAATCTGCCAGCAACTTAGACCCGTTGCGACACGAACACGTTGTTGCCACTTCATGGCTTCTCTCCTGAAGAATTTATCTCTACTTACTCAGAGTACCGAACTTTACGGAAAATTCCGTAAGACCGCACCTTTTTGTGACGCCGACTACACTATTTCAATGAGATAAGAGGCAAAGACAGGAAAATTATGCCCGATCAAACACAACAATTTTCGTTCAAGGTGCTCACCATCAACATTCAAAAAGGTTTTACCGCGTTTAACCGACGCTTCATTTTGCCGGAACTTCGCGACGCGGTGCGTACCGTCAGCGCCGATATTGTTTGCCTGCAGGAAGTGATGGGCGCGCACGAAGTTCATCCGCTGCATGTGGAAAACTGGCCCGATACCTCGCACTACGAGTTTCTCGCCGACACTATGTGGAGCGATTTTGCCTACGGTCGCAATGCCGTATACCCGGAAGGGCATCACGGCAACGCCGTACTGTCGCGTTATCCCATTGAACATTATGAGAATCGCGATGTTTCGGTCGATGGTGCGGAAAAGCGCGGCGTGCTCTACTGCCGCATTGTGCCGCCGATGACCGGAAAAGCGATTCATGTGATGTGCGTACATCTGGGCCTGCGTGAGGCGCACCGTCAGGCGCAGCTTGCGATGCTCGCCGAATGGGTGAATGAGCTACCGGACGGCGAACCGGTATTGGTGGCGGGTGATTTCAATGACTGGCGGCAAAAAGCTAATCATCCGTTAAAAGTGCAGGCCGGACTGGATGAGATTTTTACCCGCGCCCACGGACGCCCGGCGCGCACGTTTCCGGTGCAATTTCCTCTACTACGACTGGACAGGATCTACGTCAAAAATGCCAGCGCCAGCGCGCCAACCGCGTTGCCGCTGCGGACATGGCGACACCTTTCTGATCATGCCCCTTTAAGTGCGGAGATTCATTTATGAAATGTAGCTGGCGCGAAGGCAATAAGATCCAGTTGCTGGAAAACGGCGAGCAATATTATCCCGCGGTGTTTAAGGCGATTGGCGAGGCACAAGAACGCATCATTCTTGAAACGTTTATCTGGTTTGAGGATAACGTCGGCAAACAGCTACATGCGGCACTACTGGCAGCAGCGCAACGCGGGGTTAAAGCGGAAGTCTTGCTGGATGGCTACGGTTCGCCGGATCTCAGCGATGAGTTTGTCAATAAACTGACGGCAGCTGGCGTAGTGTTCCGCTACTACGATCCCCGCCCTCGCCTTTTTGGTATGCGCACCAATGTGTTTCGCCGGATGCATCGCAAAATTGTGGTGATCGACGCGCGTATCGCCTTTATTGGCGGGCTGAATTACTCCGCCGAGCATATGTCCAGCTACGGTCCAGAGGCTAAACAGGATTACGCGGTACGCCTTGAAGGGCCGATTGTCGAAGATATTCTCCAGTTTGAGCTGGAAAACCTGCCTGGACAGAGCGCGGCACGGCGCTGGTGGCGACGTCATCACAAAGCGGAAGAGAACCGCCAGCCGGGAGAAGCGCAGGTATTGCTGGTCTGGCGCGATAACGAAGAACATCGCGATGATATTGAACGCCATTATCTGAAAATGCTCACTCAGGCGCGGCGGGAAGTGATTATCGCCAACGCCTACTTCTTCCCCGGCTATCGATTTTTACACGCCTTGCGTAAAGCGGCACGGCGCGGGGTGCGGATCAAACTGATCATTCAGGGCGAACCGGATATGCCGATTGTCAGAGTCGGTGCGCGCTTGCTGTATAACTATCTGGTTAAAGGCGGCGTTCAGGTTTTTGAGTACCGCCGCCGCCCGCTCCACGGCAAAGTGGCATTGATGGACGATCACTGGGCGACAGTAGGGTCCAGTAATCTCGATCCGCTCAGTTTGTCACTGAATCTCGAAGCAAATGTCATCATCCACGATCGTCATTTTAACCAGACGCTGCGCGATAATCTGAACGGCATTATTGCCGCAGATTGTCAGCAGGTGGATGAAACCATGCTGCCCAAACGCACCTGGTGGAACCTGACCAAAAGCGTGCTGGCGTTCCACTTTTTACGCCACTTCCCGGCGCTGGTTGGCTGGCATCCGGCACACACACCACGTCTGACGCAGGTTGATCCCCCCGCACAACCGACAATGGAAACGCAGGATCGGGTAGAAACTGAAAACACGGGGGTAAAACCCTGATAAGTAAATCACACCCGCGCTGGCGCTTAGCAAAGAAGATCCTCACCTGGCTGTTTTTTATCGCGGTGATTGTGTTGCTGGTGGTCTACGCCAAAAAAGTGGACTGGGAAGAGGTCTGGAAGGTCATCCGCGACTACAATCGCGTTGCGCTGCTTAGTGCGGTCGGGCTGGTGGTCGTCAGCTATCTGATTTACGGCTGCTATGACCTGCTCGCCCGCTTTTACTGCGGTCACAAACTGGCGAAGCGCCAGGTGATGCTGGTGTCGTTTATCTGCTACGCCTTCAACCTGACGCTCAGTACCTGGGTCGGCGGCATTGGTATGCGCTATCGTTTGTACTCCCGACTAGGGTTACCGGGCAGCACTATTACGCGGATTTTCTCGCTCAGTATTACCACCAACTGGCTGGGCTATATTTTACTGGCAGGGATTATCTTTACCGCAGGCGTGGTGGAGTTGCCGGATCACTGGTATGTCGCTCAAACTACGCTGCGTATTCTCGGCATTGGCTTACTGATGATTATCGCGGTTTATTTGTGGTTTTGCGCTTTCGCGAAGCACCGCCATATGACCATCAAAGGGCAAAAGCTGGTGCTGCCTTCATGGAAATTCGCCCTCACTCAGATGCTGATTTCCAGCGTTAACTGGATGGTAATGGGGGCGATTATCTGGCTGTTACTTGGTCAAAGCGTGAACTATTTCTTTGTACTGGGCGTGTTACTGGTTAGTAGTATTGCTGGCGTCATCGTGCATATTCCGGCGGGGATCGGTGTGCTGGAAGCGGTGTTTATCGCACTACTGGCTGGGGAGCATACCTCGAAAGGGAGCATTATCGCCGCGCTGCTCGCTTATCGCGTCCTGTATTACTTTATCCCGCTGCTGCTGGCGCTGATCTGTTACCTGCTACTGGAAAGCCAGGCGAAGAAGCTACGGGCGAAAAATGAAGCGGCGATGTGAAGTTTAGTTAAGTTCTTTAGTATCTGCATTCACGACTAATGAAAAAAACGCGTATGCCTTTGCCAGACAAGCGTTATAGCTATCGCGGCAAGTATCCCAAAGAAGCCGATAAAATAGTAATAGAGTGTTAATGCACCTGTAAAAGCGCAACGAACCGGACTCCACAACTCTTCACTATGGCATTTTCCTGCCAGTTCAAGGAGCTTATTTCGTCCATGCGAGATAATGCCTGGCCATAACACAATCACTAAGCAACTTATTACCCAAATGGGCCGTTCACTCATTAATGCCGCATTCACGATGATTACCAGGGCCAACCCTGTCAACGTCATCATAATGATAAAACGGTGAGAACCAGGATCAACATTAAATAATAAACCGGCCAGCATACTGATTAAAAACATCGCGCCCGCAGTGCTGAACACAATGATAATGGCATATACAGGAACTAAACTTGCAACGACAATCGCCACCAAAGAGAGTAAAAACAGATATATTACGCCTGCGATGACGGCATTTATCTTGTTGATATCCTTACTTAAGCCATACATACAAACTAATAATAACCCTATGCCGACATACATTGTTGGTGAATCATATTTGGTTGCCGTAATTTCGAGATACTTAGCTCCCCAGGCCAGTCCTGCGGTTGCCACCAAACCTAAAGCGGTAATGAGCCATATACCGTTTAATATCCTGGTCTCGTGCTGAAAATCTAATTTATTGCTGTTTTGTGAGTATGATTCCATTCTTTTAGTTGTCCTTAGAAAAAATATTAATATTCACCATCAATAAATTTAAACCCACGCATACAAAATACTTTTGTATTTATGGATACGGAAAACGCTTCCGCTCGGCCATAAGGCGTATTTTATACCTGGTACTTGTTAAGTGTCGTTTTTAGTAAGAAAAGAAATCCCGACACATGGCCGGGATATTGATGGTGAAAAAGAATTAACGGCGGTTGCCAAAAATTCGCAGCAACATCAGGAACAGGTTGATGAAGTCCAGATACAAGGTTAACGCGCCAAGAATGGAATATTTGCGCAGGTTCGACGTGTCGCGGGTATCAATCTGCTCACCCATATTTTTCAATTTCTGAGTGTCATACGCCGTCAATCCGACAAAGACAATCACGCCGATGTAGGTAACTGCCCACATCAATGCTTCGCTTTTCAGCCAGAAGTTGACCAGCGATGCCAGCACAATGCCGATTAACGCCATAAACAGCATATTGCCAAAGCCACTTAAATCGCGCTTCGTGGTGTAACCGTACAGGCTCATTGCACCGAACATCCCGGCAGTAACGACGAAAGTACTGGCGATAGAAGCAGCGGTATAGACAATGAATATACTGGAAAGCGTAAGACCCGTCAGCGCCGAATAAAGCATAAAGAGCATCGTCGTTACACCTGCGCTCAGCTTTTGAATCATCGCTGATAACACAATAACCAATGCTAATTGCGCGATGATCAGACCGATTAAAAAGACACGGTTAGTGAACAACAGCTCCATCACGGCCGCGGAATTAGCCGCATACCAGGCAACAAATGCGGTCAGCAACAAGCCAACGGTCATCCAGCCATAGACTTGCGCCATATAAGTTTGCAAGCCAGCCCGGGGTTGTACGATTGAATCAGAACGTGGGAATCTGTCCATGACGATCTCCTGAAGATATAAGGAATATCTTAAGGATACTGCAAAATGATGAGGCTGTGCATCGACGCAGCGTAAACGCATGTACTGAGCGGTGAAATTGCCGGACGCAGCGGTGCCTTATCCGGCTAACAAAAAACTACCAGCGTTTTGCCGCCTGCTGATCGCTCTCCCGAGCTTCAACCCAGCGGTCGCCTTCCGGCGTGGCTTCGCGCTTCCAGAACGGTGCGCGGGTTTTGAGATAATCCATAATAAACTGCCCGGCTTCAAACGCACTGCTGCGATGCGCACTGGTGACACCGACAAAAACGATTTCATCGCCCGGCCATAATTCCCCGATGCGGTGAATCACAGTGACGCGCCCCAGCGGCCAGCGGTTACGCGCTTCATCAACAATTTCTGCCAGTGCTTTTTCAGTCATCCCCGGATAGTGTTCGAGGCTTAATGCTTTGACGCTGTCACCCAGGTTATGGTTGCGCACCTTACCAGTAAAGGTGACTACCGCACCGTCTTCGTCACGCTCCGCCAGCCACGGGTACTCTTCTCCTACGCTGAACGGCTGCGGACCAACAACAATTTTGGTTTCTGCCATCTTAACCTCCGGTTACCGGCGGGAAGAAAGCTACTTCGTCGCCGTCAGTCAGCGGATGGTCAAAACTCACCAGCGTCTGGTTGACGGCAGCCAGTAATTTGCCATCTTCCAGCGCCAGCGCCCAGCGATCGCTCTGCGCAGCCATGTGCTGGCGTAACGCTTCAACAGTTGGGAAATCCGCAGCCACTTCGGTTGCATCTGTTCCCACCAACTCGCGCACCTGTGCGAAAAAAAGAACTTTAATCATCCGCTTCCACCTTAAAGTCACCCGACTTGCCGCCGCTCTTCGCCAGCAAACGTACCGGACCAATCACCATATCTTTTTGCACCGCTTTGCACATGTCATAAATGGTCAGCGCCGCCACGGAGGCCGCGGTTAATGCTTCCATTTCGACACCGGTTTTCCCGGTCAGGCGGCATAAGGTTTCTATACGCACCCGATTGTGCTCCGGCTCGGCCTGTAAATTGACTTCAACTTTGCTGAGCATCAGCGGATGACAGAGCGGGATCAGATCCCAGGTGCGTTTTGCCGCCTGAATACCGGCAATACGCGCAGTGGCAAATACGTCGCCTTTGTGGTGGCGACCATCAATAATCATCGCCAGCGTCTCGCTGCGCATGGTGACAAAGGCTTCCGCCCGCGCTTCACGCACGGTTTCCGCTTTGGCGGAGACATCCACCATGTGCGCTTCGCCAGCGGCGTTGATATGGGTCAGTTGCGACATACTTATTTCTTCAAATGTGGATGGAAATTACACGGATACGTACGGGCATCCAGCTGCAGCGCGATGATATTTTCCCATGCGGTACGGCACGCTTTGGTCGAACCCGGCATGGCGAAAATCAGCGTTTTGTTGGCGACGCCCGCTACCGCACGAGATTGCAACGTGGAAGTGCCAATCTCTTCAAACGACAACATCCGGAACACTTCACCAAAACCTTCAACTTCACGGTCGAACAACGGCAGCAATGCTTCGGGAGCCTGATCACCTTCCGTCAGGCCAGTACCACCCGTAATCAATACCACTTGTACATCGTCGCTGGCGATCCACGCAGATACCTGAGCGCGAATAGCGTAGCGGTTTTCTTTCACAATGGCTTTATCGACAACGTGATGGCCCGCTTCTTGCGCCGAATCGCGCAGATAGTGACCGGAGGTATCGTCTTCTTCACCGCGACGATTAGAAACCGTAAGAATAGCAATACGGGTCGGGATAAATTCAGTGCTTACCTGACTCATCTGATCTCTCCTTTTGACGTTTTAGCCGCCAATGTACGATAAATTTTGCGTAATACCGGTGTTGTTTTGATGCAGGAAATGGGTCTGTTTCTTCTCCCGCAGCGCCGCTGAAATACGCGCTTCCAGCGCCTGTTGCTGGGTATCGTCTTCCAGCAGATCGCGCAGGTTAACGCCGCCTTCACCAAACAGGCAGAGATGGAGTTTACCAATGGAGGAAACGCGCAGGCGGTTGCAAGTGGCGCAGAAGTCTTTTTCATACGGCATGATAAGGCCAATCTCTCCGGCGTAATCTGGATGGCAAAAGACTTGCGCGGGACCGTCGCTGCGTTGACGTAATTGGTGGATCCAGCCGCGACGCAGTAGCTCGTCACGCAGAACCTGACCAGAGATGTGATGCTTACGGAAGAGCTCGCTGCCCTCGCCCGTTTCCATCAGTTCGATGAAACGCAGCTGGATAGGGCGATGCTGGATCCAGTTCAGAAAGGTGTCGAGCTGGTGATGATTAACATCACGCATCAGCACGGTATTGACTTTGACCTTCTCAAAACCGGCCTCAAATGCAGCATCAATCCCTGCCATGACCTGGTTGAATTTATCCTGCCCGGTAATAGCGTGAAACTGGCGGGCGTCCAGACTGTCGACACTGACGTTAATGCCAGTAAGTCCCGCATCGCGCCAGTTCGCCACATCGCGTTCCAGACGGTAACCATTGGTGGTGACCGCAATCTGGCGGATAGCGTCGTTTTCCCGCACAGCGGCGATGATATCGGTAAAGTCGCGGCGTAAAGACGGCTCACCTCCTGTCAGGCGCACTTTTTCGGTGCCCAGACTGGCGAAGGCGCGCGTAACCCGGCGAATTTCATCGACGGTAAGAAAGCCTTTATTGGTGACGCCGCTCGGTTTGTAGCCATCCGGCAGGCAGTAGGTGCAACGAAAGTTACACACATCGGTAATCGACAGGCGCAAGTAGTAAAACTTACGCGCAAATGCATCAGTCAGTTGTGAAGCCATGTACACCTTTCCAGATACGGGAGGCGAAGTCATTTCTTCCTTCGCCCTGGTGGCAATCTTTACGAGCATTGTCACGGCCAAAGCACCGTATCAGTTGACCCAGGTGCAGAGGCTAGAGTGTTTAGTGGTTAAGCCGATACTAGCGTGTAAATGAGATTTTTACCATCCACACTTTCGCTATGCAATCATGTATATAGCGTCATGATCGTGCTATTTCGCTACAGAATAAGGGAAAATGGCAGTTTTACTTTGATATACATCATCAGGGAGGCATAGCGTGCATCGTCCTTTAGAGGTAGAAGAAAATAGTTTGTATCCTCAATATTGGCAGGTTAATTGCTGTTTCCCCGCAATTTGCGCTACTGTAGCGCGGATAATCTGACTCCAGGAAACTATATGCGCAATCGTACGCTGGCTGATCTTGATCGTGTCGTTGCTCTCGGCGGAGGGCATGGACTGGGACGCGTTCTCTCATCACTTTCGTCTTTGGGTTCTCGTTTAACGGGTATCGTCACCACCACGGATAATGGTGGCTCGACGGGGCGTATTCGCCGTTCAGAAGGCGGCATTGCCTGGGGCGATATGCGCAACTGCCTCAACCAACTGATAACGGAACCGAGCGTCGCCTCCGCGATGTTTGAATACCGTTTTGGCGGCAATGGCGAACTTTCCGGGCACAACCTTGGAAACTTGATGTTAAAGGCGCTGGATCACCTTAGCGTGCGGCCTCTGGAAGCCATCAATTTAATTCGTAATCTGCTGAAAGTGGATACGCATTTGATTCCAATGTCAGAGCATCCCGTCGATCTGATGGCGATTGACGATCAGGGGCATGAAGTTTACGGCGAGGTCAATATCGACCAGTTAACTACGCCGATTCAAGAGTTATTATTAACGCCGAATGTACCCGCAACGCGTGAGGCAGTTCACGCTATCAATGAAGCGGATCTCATCATTATTGGGCCTGGCAGTTTTTATACCAGCCTGATGCCAATTCTGCTGCTGAAGGAAATCGCCCAGGCATTACGCCGCACGCCAGCGCCGATGGTTTATATCGGCAATCTGGGGCGTGAGTTGAGTTTACCTGCGGCTAATTTGAAGCTGGAAAGCAAGCTGGCAATTATGGAGCAGTATGTTGGTAAAAAAGTCATTGATGCGGTCATCGTCGGGCCAAAAGTGGATGTCTCGGCGGTGAAAGAGCGGATTGTGATCCAGGAGGTACTGGAGGCCAGCGATATTCCGTATCGTCATGACCGCCAGTTGTTACATAACGCGCTGGAAAAGGCGTTACAGGCTTTAGGTTAACGGAAATCCGAAGGAAAATTCCGGCTTCCTATTGAAGACAAAGTGCGCGTTGTTTATGCCGGATGCGGCGTGAACGCCTTATCCGGCCTACAAACCGCGCAAATTCAATATATTGCGGAGAAAATGTAGGCCTGATAAGCGTAGCGCATCAGGCTGTTTTCCGTTTGTCATCAGTCTTCTTCGCTATCCTGTTACGATGCGGCAATAAACAACTCACGCAACTGATGCAACTGGTCACGAATTTGTGCCGCTTCTTCGAACTCCAGATTCTGCGCGTGTTGCATCATCAGCCCTTCCAGTTCATGGATTTTCTGCTGCAACGCTTTCGGCGACATATCCATCGGCACATTATCCGGCTCAACAATCGGGCGCGATTTTCCTCTGCCCTTCGCTTTGGTTTTGGCAATGTTCTGCCCCAGCGCCAGGATATCGACCACTTTCTTGTTCAAGCCTTGCGGCGTAATGCCGTGTTCCTCGTTGTACTTCTGCTGTTTCTCACGGCGACGTTCGGTTTCGCCAATCGCTTTCGCCATTGATGGGGTGATCTTATCGCCGTAGAGAATCGCTTTACCGTTAACGTTACGTGCCGCACGACCAATGGTCTGGATCAACGAACGTTCGGAACGCAGGAAGCCTTCTTTGTCAGCGTCGAGGATCGCCACCAGCGACACTTCCGGCATATCCAGACCTTCGCGCAGTAAGTTGATCCCTACCAGCACGTCGAACTCACCCAGACGCAAGTCGCGGATAATCTCCATACGTTCGACGGTGTCGATATCTGAGTGAAGATAACGCACGCGCTCGCCATGTTCTTCGAGATATTCGGTAAGATCTTCCGCCATCCGCTTGGTCAGTGTGGTGACCAGTACGCGTTCGTTAATTGCCGCTCGCTGACGAATCTCCGAAAGAAGATCATCAACCTGTGTCGCCACCGGCCGCACTTCGATAATCGGGTCAAGCAATCCGGTTGGACGCACCACCTGATCCACCACATCGCCGCCGGATTTTTCCAGCTCGTAATTACCCGGCGTCGCCGAAACATAGATGGTTTGCGGCGCTAATGCTTCGAACTCTTCAAACTTAAGCGGACGGTTATCCAGCGCTGATGGCAGGCGGAAGCCGTACTCCACCAGTGTCTCTTTACGCGCCCGGTCACCGCGATACATGCCGCCAATTTGTGGAATGGTGACGTGAGATTCATCGACGACCAGCAGCCCATCGGCAGGCAGGTAATCAAACAGCGTCGGCGGTGGCTCACCCGGTCCACGACCGGAGAGGAAGCGCGAGTAGTTTTCAATCCCCGAACAGTAGCCCAGCTCGTTCATCATCTCCAGATCAAACTGGGTACGCTGGGTCAGCCGCTGCTCTTCCAGCAGTTTGTTGTTTTCCAACAGCACTTTGCGTCTGGCGGCCAGTTCTTCTTTGATCTCCTCCATCGCCTGTACGATGCGCTCGCGCGGTGTGACGTAATGCGTTTTCGGGTAGATGGTAAAACGTGGAATAGTGGAAACAATCTGCCCGGTCAGCGGGTCAAATAACGACAATCGTTCCACTTCCTCGTCAAACAGTTCCACGCGAAGTGCAATGTCATCCGATTCTGCCGGGAAGATATCAATCACCTCGCCACGAACGCGGAAAGTACCACGCTGGAATGCTTGATCATTACGAGCGTATTGCAGCTCCGCCAGTCGGCGCAGAATCGCGCGCTGATCGATAATCATACCGACCGTGAGATGGAGCATCATCTTGAGATATAAATCAGGATCGCCCAGACCATAAATCGCGGAAACAGAGGCCACTACAACCACATCACGCCGCTCCAGCATCGCTTTGGTGGCGGATAAACGCATCTGCTCAATATGTTCGTTAACCGAGGCATCTTTCTCAATGAAAGTGTCGGAACTCGGTACATAGGCTTCCGGCTGATAGTAGTCGTAGTAGGAGACGAAATACTCCACCGCGTTTTCCGGGAAGAACTCTTTCATTTCGCCATACAGCTGGGCCGCCAGCGTTTTGTTGGGCGCAAGTACCATGGTTGGGCGCTGAAGGTCAGCAATGACATTGGCAATGGTGAAGGTTTTCCCTGAGCCAGTCACGCCAAGTAACGTCTGGTGCGCCAGGCCATCTTCCAGCCCCTCTTCGAGACGTCGAATCGCCTCTGGCTGATCGCCAGAAGGTTTAAAAGCGGAATTCAGTTTGAACGGTTTACTCATGAGTCGCTACCTGAAGGAGTTGGGCGGGCAGGTATGTAATTTTACTCGTCGTACTTAATTATGCCAACAAATTATACTGGATAAAAAAACAGTTCATCACCATAATATTTCTGATACAGCGTAAACTCCGCTGTCAATCATGAGCAAAATTTACTCTGTGGCGAGATAAAACTCCGGCCTTACCGGGTTATCCCCAAATCAACGGCTTTTTTAACATTTGTCAAGATGAGTGATGACAGTTTTATGGCAAGAGATGCCTGTTCAGTGACTGCCATTGCATTTATCTAACCAGTTAAAAAATAAAAGATATTTCTTTGAGCCGTCTTTAACGCCAATTCGCGTGCAAGCCGCGTATTCTCTCGCTTGCCTCGTGTTTTCTAACTCTAATACACATGGTTATCCACAGGAATAGTGGATAACTGTCTCCAGCCCCTATCCCCCGCCGCCTGGGCAATTCCCACATTCGCCGCATGAGGCGGAAGTAAAATTTTTTTCGTGATTATTTTAGAATTTAATTGGTTAAATTGCAGTCAATCGAAGACGCGATCTCGCTCGCAATTTAACCAAATACAGAATGGCTACAACAAGGCAAGGTTTATGTACTTTCCGGTTGCCGCATTTTCTGGATTTTCTGCAAGCCAGGGGATCTCTCCCAGCAGCGGCGCGGGAATCATGCGGGTGAGCGTGGTCATATATTCAGCGTGACGTTTTCCCGGAGGCGTAACATCGTTCGCCACCCAACCCGCCAGAGTCAGTCCGGCGTATTGTATTGCCTGCGCAGTCAACATCGCGTGATTAATACAGCCGAGTTTCACACCAACTACCAGTATCACCGGCAGTTGTTCCTGTGTTACCCAATCTGCAAAAGTGAAAGTGTCAGAAAGCGGCGTAAACCAGCCGCCAGCACCTTCCACTAACACCCAGTCAGCCTGTTGTTCAAGCGCGCGTAATCCGGCGCTCATTACCAATGATTCTATCGGCCTGCCCTCTTGCGCGCTGATGATGTGCGGCGAAGTGGGTTCTGCGAAGGTGTAAGGATTTACTGTTGCGTAATCCAGCTGCAGGCTGCTGTTGTGCTGTAACGCCAGCGCGTCACTATTACGTAAGCCTTCCGGGGTCTTTTCGCTGCCAGAGGCGACCGGTTTATAACCTGCCGTCCGATAACCTACTGCCTTCGCGGCTTGTAAAAGTGCACAACTGGCGACGGTTTTCCCCACTTCGGTATCCGTTCCGGTGACAAAATAACGTTTACTCACGAGCAATCACTCCCAAAAAAAGATGATACGTCAGAGGATATCGCCCCTGTTGTTGCGGCCAGGCCAGTTGCAATCGCTGCAATTGCGAACGCGTTAATATTCGCGGGTCGCGCCCTTCATGAAGATGCGTAGCACCGATGCCTTTCAGCGAACGCATGGCACTGAGCGCATCATCAAACCATAGTGTGATGGGCTGAATATGATGTTGATAATGCACGCCGTTCAGCGACTGTTCGATTTCATCTGGCGGTAAAAAGCGATTAGCATGCGGACGCTCGTCCACCGCCTGCCACGCCTGATGCAGTTCGGGTAACGATCCCTGCACCAGCGTGGTAAACGCCACCACGCCTCCGGGGCGCACCACCCGATACAGCTCGCGGAGTGCCGTGGATAAATTACCGCACCACTGCACCGCGAGATTGCTCCATGCAAGATCGAACGTCGCAGTCGCTAACGGCAGGGATTCGATATCTCCCGCCAGATAATGGTCTGCAGCATCTTTCTGGCGGGCTTGCACAAGCATTGGCGGTGAGAGATCTAACGCCGTCACCTGTGCGTGACGCTCTCGCCAGTGGCGGCTCATCCAGCCTGGCCCACACCCCGCGTCCAGTACGTGGGTGTATTTACGCTGTGGGAGCATTGCCAGTAAGACGTCAGCACTCCGGCGCTGTAACTCTGCGTGTTGCTCATAGTGCGCGGCTGCCCGACCAAATGCCGCTGCAATGGCTTGTTTATTAACCGTTGCCATGCAGCACCTCCAGCAGACGGTCGATATCCTGCATTTCATGCGCTGCGGTTAGCGTTAAGCGCAGTCGCGCAGTACCAGCGGGTACGGTTGGCGGGCGAATCGCCGTGACCCAGCAGCCTTGCTGGCGCAGTTTTTCTGCCAGTTGTAACGCACGGCTGTTATCACCGACGATCAATGGCTGGATGGCGCTGCATGAATCAGCAAGCGTAAACGGCAAATCCTGTACTCCGGCACGAAAACGCGCAATTAGTGACACCAGTTTTTCGCGCCGTGCATCCCCCTCATCACGGCGAATGACCGCCAGCGACGCACGTAATGCCTGCGCCTGAGCGGGCGGCATACTGGTGTTGTAGATAAGGTGGCGGGCGAATTGCAGCAGATAATCCGCCACCGTACTGGAGCAAAGCACCGCTGCCCCGCTGACGCCAAATCCTTTGCCAAAAGTCACCACCAGCAATTCTGGTTTTACCTTTTGCAGCCAGCAGCTGCCGCGCCCCTGCTCCCCGATAACGCCCGTGCCGTGGGCATCATCGACCATCAACCAGCCATTGTGCTGTTGCGTTACCTGCTGGATTTCCGCCAGTGGCGCACTATCGCCGTCCATGCTGAACACGCCTTCTGTCACCACCAGTTGCTGCCCCGGACAGGGGGAAGCAAGCAGTCGCGCCAGATGAGTGACATCGTTATGAACAAAACGGCGAAGCTGCGACGGGCTTAAACTGGCAGCCTCCAGCAATGAGGCATGGCTAAGCCGGTCAGCGACAATGCGGTCCTCTTTTGCCATCATCGCGGCAATGACCGCCTGATTAGCGGCAAAACCAGAGATAAATAGCAGTGCCCGCGAATAGCCCAGCCACTCGGCCAGTTCTTCTTCCAGCGCCTGATGCGCAACGCTATAACCGCTGACGTGACCGGAACCGCCGCTACCGACGCCAAATTGCTCCGCACCCTGCTGCCAGGCACGGATAATTTGCGGATGATGGCTTAAACCTAAATAATCGTTACTGGAAAAGTTCAGATACTGGCGATCATCCGCCACCAGCCAGCGTCCGGCTCCTTGCGCCACTGGATAACGGCGACGCAGGGCATCGGCAGCACGCCGCGCATCGAGCGCCGCGTTGATTTTCTCCTGCCAGCTCATAGTGCTGCCGCGTTGTAATATTCGTCAGTATCCGGGGTCATCAGCGCCTGTTCAAGACGTTGCTGTTGTTCGTTATCCCCTGCCAGCACGGCAGTTTGCTGCGGATTTAGCCCCAGTTTGCGGAACAGTTGCAGGTCTTTATCTTCTTCCGGATTCGGCGTGGTCAGCAGTTTGCAACCGTAGAAAATCGAGTTTGCGCCTGCCATAAAGCACATCGCCTGAGTCTGTTCGTTCATCTGCTCGCGTCCGGCAGAAAGGCGCACGTAAGAGGTCGGCATCATGATCCGCGCGACCGCAATGGTGCGAATAAAATCAAAGGCATCAACGTCATCGTTATCGGCAAGCGGCGTGCCTTTCACCTTCACCAGCATGTTGATTGGCACGCTTTCCGGCGGCGTCGGCAGGTTTGCCAGTTGCAGCAATAATCCGGCGCGATCTTTTACCGTTTCGCCTAAGCCCACAATGCCGCCAGAACAGACTTTGATCCCGGCATCGCGCACTTTTTCCAGCGTATCGAGGCGTTCCTGATAAGTGCGGGTGGTGATGATATTGCCGTAAAACTCCGGCGAGGTGTCGAGGTTGTGGTTGTAGTAATCCAGCCCGGCGTTCGCGAGGCGCTGCGCCTGAGATTCACTCAACGTGCCCAGCGTCATACACGCCTCCAGCCCTAAATCTTTTACCCCATGCACCATCTGCTCCAGGTACGGCATATCGCGTTCGTTGGGATTCTTCCACGCCGCGCCCATGCAAAAACGCGTCGATCCCGCCGCTTTCGCTTTGCGCGCCGACTCCAGCACCTGTTCAACTTCCATCAACCGCTCGGCTTCCAGCCCGGTTTTATAGCGCGAGCTTTGCGGGCAATATTTGCAATCTTCCGGGCAAGCACCGGTTTTAATCGACAGCAACGTGCTGACCTGCACCTGACGAGGATCGAAATGCTGGCGATGCACCTGCTGCGCTTCAAACAGCAGATCCAGCAACGGTTTTTCAAATAATTCTGCGACTTGCGACAATGTCCAGCGTGGGCGGTGAGCCATGGGGCTTCTCCAAAACGTGTTTTTTGTTGTTAATTCGGTGTAGATTTGTAAACCTAAATCTTTTCAATTTGGTTTACAAGTCGATTATGACAAAGGACGATCTTGCCTTTGACCAACGCCATATCTGGCACCCATACACATCCATGACCTCCCCGCTGCCGGTTTATCCGGTGGTGAGCGCCGAAGGTTGCGAGCTGATTTTGTCTGACGGCAGACGCCTGATTGACGGTATGTCGTCCTGGTGGGCGGCGATCCACGGCTACAATCACCCGCAGCTTAATGCGGCGATGAAGTCGCAAATTGATGCCATGTCGCATGTGATGTTTGGCGGTATCACCCATGCGCCAGCCATTGAGCTGTGCCGCAAACTGGTGGCGATGACGCCGCAACCACTGGAATGCGTTTTTCTCGCGGACTCCGGTTCCGTAGCGGTGGAAGTGGCGATGAAAATGGCGTTGCAGTACTGGCAAGCCAAAGGCAAAGTGCGCCAGCGTTTTCTGACCTTCCGCAATGGTTATCATGGCGATACCTTTGGCGCGATGTCGGTGTGCGATCCGGACAACTCAATGCACAACCTGTGGAAAGGCTATCTGCCAGAAAACCTGTTTGCTCCCGCCCCGCAAAGCCGCATGGATGGTGAATGGGATGAACGCGATATGGTTGGCTTTGCCCGCCTGATGGCGGCGCATCGTCATGAAATCGCGGCGGTGATCATTGAACCGATTGTCCAGGGCGCAGGCGGGATGCGCATGTACCATCCGGAATGGTTAAAACGAATCCGCAAAATGTGCGATCGCGAAGGTATCTTGCTGATTGCCGACGAGATCGCCACCGGATTTGGTCGTACCGGCAAACTGTTTGCCTGTGAATATGCAGAAATCGCGCCGGACATTTTGTGCCTCGGTAAAGCCTTAACCGGCGGCACAATGACCCTTTCCGCCACACTCACCACGCGCGAGGTTGCAGAAACCATCAGTAACGGCGAAGCCGGCTGCTTTATGCACGGGCCAACTTTTATGGGCAATCCGCTGGCCTGCGCGGCTGCAAACGCCAGCCTGGCGATTCTCGAATCTGGCGACTGGCAGCAACAGGTGGCGGCTATTGAAGTACAGCTGCGCGAGCAACTTGCCCCCGCCCGTGATGCCGAAATGGTTGCCGATGTGCGCGTGCTGGGGGCAATCGGCGTAGTCGAAACAACTCGTCCGGTGAATATGGCGGCGCTGCAAAAATTCTTTGTCGAACAGGGAGTATGGATCCGGCCTTTTGGCAAACTGATTTACCTGATGCCGCCCTATATTATTCTCCCGCAACAGTTGCAGCGTCTGACCGCAGCGGTTAACCGTGCGGTGCAGGATGAAACATTTTTTTGCCAATAACGGGAAGTCAGCGTGTGGGTTTCTGGCTACACTTTCTGCAAACTAGAAAGGAGGGTTCATGAAACTCATCAGTAATGATCTGCGCGATGGCGATAAGCTGCCGCATCGTCATGTCTTTAACGGCATGGGTTACGATGGCGATAATATTTCACCGCATCTGGCGTGGGATGATGTTCCTGCGGGAACGAAAAGTTTTGTTGTCACCTGCTACGACCCGGATGCGCCAACCGGCTCCGGCTGGTGGCACTGGGTAGTTGTTAATTTACCCGCTGATACCCGCGTATTACCGCAAGGGTTTGGCTCTGGTCTGGTAGCAATGCCTGACGGCGTTTTGCAGACGCGTACCGATTTTGGTAAAACCGGATACGATGGCGCAGCGCCGCCGAAAGGCGAAACCCATCGCTACATTTTTACCGTTCACGCGCTGGATGTAGAGCATATTGATGTCGATGAAGGAGCCAGCGGCGCGATGGTCGGGTTTAACGTTCATTTCCACTCTCTGGCAAGCGCATCGATTACCGCGATGTTTAGTTAATCACTCTGCCAGATGGCGCAATGCTATCTGGTATCACTTAAAGGTATTAAAAACAACTTTTTGTCTTTTTACCTTCCCGTTTCGCTCAAGTTAGTATAAAAAAGCAGGCTTCAACGGATTCATTTTTCTATTTCATAGCCCGGAGCAACCTGTGAACACATTTTCAGTTTCCCGTCTGGCGCTGGCATTGGCTTTTGGCGTGACGCTGACCGCCTGTAGCTCAACACCACCCGATCAACGTCCTTCTGATCAAACTGCGCCTGGTACCTCTTCTCGCCCGATTCTGTCGGCAAAAGAAGCGCAGAATTTCGATGCTCAACACTATTTTGCATCCCTGACACCAGGTGCTGCAGCGTGGAATCCTTCCCCGATTACCCTGCCTGCGCAACCTGACTTTGTTGTCGGCCCGGCGGGCACTCAAGGTGTAACGCATACCACGATTCAGGCGGCGGTAGATGCGGCAATTATCAAGCGTACCAACAAGCGCCAGTATATTGCCGTGATGCCTGGTGAGTATCAGGGAACGGTGTATGTCCCTGCTGCTCCGGGTGGAATTACTCTGTACGGTACAGGTGAAAAACCGATTGATGTGAAGATTGGGCTTTCCCTTGATGGGGGCATGAGCCCTGCCGACTGGCGTCACGACGTCAACCCGCGCGGCAAATATATGCCAGGTAAACCAGCGTGGTATATGTACGATAGCTGCCAGAGCAAACGCAGCGACAGTATCGGTGTTCTCTGCTCTGCGGTCTTCTGGTCACAAAACAATGGCCTGCAACTGCAAAACCTGACCATCGAAAACACGCTGGGCGATAGCGTAGATGCAGGTAACCATCCGGCGGTGGCACTGCGTACTGATGGTGACCAGGTACAGATTAACAACGTTAACATTCTCGGTCGTCAGAACACCTTCTTTGTCACCAACAGCGGTGTGCAGAACCGTCTGGAAACGAATCGTCAGCCGCGTACGCTGGTGACCAACAGCTACATTGAAGGGGATGTGGATATCGTTTCTGGTCGCGGCGCAGTGGTGTTCGATAACACCGAATTCCGCGTGGTGAACTCACGTACTCAGCAAGAAGCGTATGTGTTTGCACCGGCTACGCTGTCCAACATTTACTACGGTTTCCTCGCCGTAAACAGCCGTTTCAATGCTTTCGGTGATGGTGTGGCGCAACTGGGCCGCTCGCTGGATGTTGATGCCAATACCAACGGTCAGGTGGTGATCCGTGATAGCGCCATCAACGAAGGTTTTAACACGGCTAAACCGTGGGCCGATGCGGTGATCTCTAATCGTCCGTTTGCGGGTAATACCGGCAGCGTAGATGATAACGACGAAATACAGCGCAATCTGAATGACACTAACTACAACCGCATGTGGGAATACAATAACCGCGGCGTGGGTAGTAAAGTGGTTGCAGAGGCGAAGAAGTAAGAGCAATTAACTATTTGCCGGATGCGGCGTAAACGCCTTATCCGGCCTACGGTTCGATGCGATTTGTAGGTCGGATAAGATGTGCAAGCATCGCATCGACAATAAGTGCCGAATGCGACCTACATTCACATGGCGCTTTTTACATCTGACGGTTTTTATTGAAGTTAATCAAACTACCCGCCTTGATAATCTCGCGCTCTTCAGCAGTCAGACTTTCCATACAGAGCGTAATTTCCGTTACCGGCGCATCTTCATGGATCACATAACCTTTAAACGTCGTACCCGGATTATCCAGCGCCGCTTTAATGCCAGGGATGTAAATGTAATCCCCCACTTCAAAGGTTGGCACTTCCGCCATCTGCAGCGGTAACATCCCCCAGTTGATGACGTTAGAACGGTAGCGTTTAGTCGCGTACTCTTCGGCAATATTCGCCAGACCGCCAATCACACGCTGGCAGCTCGCCGCCTGTTCACGCGCAGAACCATCGCCTGGTTTCACCGCATATACCATGCTGCCAATTTCAGTTTGCAGCGGATCAATATGCTCCTGACCAGCAATCTGCTTAATGCGCGCAAACACCTCTGTCAGCTCGCTGACATTCCCCGCCAGACGCTGATTTTCCAGCTCAGCAGTCGCTTTACTTCTGCCAACATAACCGGGATCGCGGCGTGACAGGGTAAACTCCGCCAGACCAATCGGATTTGAACGATAAGAAGAGGTTTCACCGGAAGGAATCAGTTCGTCGGTGGTGGTCACTTCGTCGAGGATCTTCGAGCACACTTTCAGGACGATATTGTCAGTCAGCGCACCCAATTCCGGCCAGTCTTTAATGTTCGGTCCGTAAATCAGCGGTTGCTGAGTTGCCCCTTTCACAAAGCCCTGATAAACACGGTTTTTATACGGCGTTACATCGAAGGCGTACTCCGGCACGTTGTCCCAGCAATCAAGTTCGCTGGCAGAGGTTAAATAGCCACCGTTTGCCGCAGTCGCAGCGATAGAACGAGCGTCCATCAACGCCACCGCTGACATCTGCCCATTAGCTGGCTTAGAGCCTTCGCGGTTCGGGAAGTTACGCGTGGTGTGGCGAATACTTAATCCGTTGTTGATTGGCGTATCGCCCGCGCCAAAGCATGGGCCGCAGAACGCGGTTCTGATGATTGCGCCTGCGCCAATCAAATCTGCTACCACACCTTTTTTGGCTAAATCCATAAACACCGGCTGTGATGACGGGTAAACCGCCAGCGAGAAGGTGTCATTGCCACAGGATTGACCGCGCAGTGCATTCGCCGCCGCGATGACGTTTTCGTAGTTACCGCCAGAACAGCCCGCGATAATCCCCTGCTGCACTTTCAGGCGACCATTTTCCACTTTATCCAGCAGCGAGAGTTTGGCTTTACCGTGCGCCACGCGTTCGGACTCAATTTCAATCTCACGCAGAATGTCGGTCAGGTTCTGGTTCAGTGTGTCGATTTCATACACGTTGCTCGGGTGGAACGGCAGCGCAATCATTGGTTTGATGGCGCTTAAATCAACGCTGATGCAGCCATCGTAGTACGCCATCGGTTGAGGGTTAAGCTGGCAGTAATCCTGGCCGCGACCGTGCAGCGCCAGCCAGTTATGCACTTCTTCATCAGTTTGCCAGACGGAGCTTAAACAGGTGGTTTCCGTGGTCATCACGTCAACGCTGTTACGGAAATCGGTAGAGAGCGCGCTAACGCCCGGTCCAACGAACTCCATGACTTTGTTTTTGACGTAACCGTTTTTGAACACCGCGCCAATGATAGCCAGCGCCACATCCTGTGGCCCCACATACGGCGCAGGTTTTCCGGTCAGATGCACCGCAACCACGCCCGGATAGTCGATATCCTAGGTGTCATTAAGCAGCTGTTTTACCAACTCACCGCCGCCCTCACCGACTGCCATTGTCCCTAATGCACCGTAACGGGTGTGGCTGTCTGACCCGAGGATCATTTTGCCCCCGCCTGCCATCATCTCACGCATATATTGATGGATGACCGCAATATGCGGAGGCACAAAAATACCGCCATAACGCTGAGCTGCCGATAAACCAAAAACATGGTCATCACCGTTAATGGTGCCGCCGACGGCGCAGAGTGAGTTATGGCAGTTGGTCAGCACATACGGCAGCGGGAAACGTTCCATTCCGGACGCTTTAGCGGTCTGTACAATACCAACAAAGGTAATATCGTGAGAGGCTAATGAATCAAACTTAATTTTAAGTTTATCCATATTTCCGGACGTATTATGAGAAGAGAGAATAGACCAGGCAATAGTGCCTTTTTTGGCTTCTTCTTTTTTAATTTCGCCGGTGAAATGTTCTTCGGCAATTATTTCGTTATTACTGGCGAGAAACACGCCTTTTTCAGGTAATGAATCCAACTTACTGATAGTGTTTTATGTTCAGATAATGCCCGATGACCTTGTCATGCAGCTCCACCGATTTTGAGAACGACAGTGACTTCCGTCCCAGCCTTGCCAGATGTTGTCTCAGATTCAGATTATGTCGCTCA
>NZ_MECT01000121.1:0-6098 GCF_001722145.1 Shigella sp. FC1544 | reverse complement strand
GATGCTCAAAGAATTAAACTTCGTAATGAATTACGTGTTCACTCTTGAGACTTGGTATTCATTTTTCGTCTTGCGACGTTAAGAATCCGTATCTTCGAGTGCCCACACAGATTGTCTGATAAATTGTTAAAGAGCAGTGCCGCTTCGCTTTTTCTCAGCGGCGCGGGGTGTGTATAATACACTTTCCCGCTACAGAGTCAAGCATTTTTTTTGCTTTTCTCTGTTGAGATTCTCAGGAGAACCCCGCTGACCCGGCGGCGTGTTTGCCGTTGTTCCGTGTCAGTGGTGGCGCATTATAGGGAGTTATTCCGGCCTGACAAGCGAAAAATATAAAAACTTTATCGTTCGCTCATTTTTCAGGCAAAACATCTTAAATATAGTCTTTTCCGTCTAACTTATAGACAAAAACGAGCCCCGAAGGGCTCGTTTTATCATTACTGGACAGCTACAATCCGGTCTTCATTAACTTCCAGGCGAATCACTTTACCCGGAACCAATTCACCAGACAGTATTTGCTGTGCCAGCGGGTTTTCGATCTGCTGCTGGATAGCACGTTTCAAAGGACGTGCACCATAGACTGGATCGTAACCGTTCTCGCTCAGCAGTTTCAGCGCCTCGTCAGAAATGTGGATTTCATAACCACGTTCTTCCAGACGTTTGTACAGACGTTTCAACTGAATCTGCGCAATCGAGGCAATGTGCTGTTCACCCAGCGGATGGAAGACCACCACTTCATCAATACGGTTAATGAATTCCGGACGGAAGTTATGGCTTACCACACCGAGCACCAGCTCTTTCATGTGCGCATAATCCAGTTCACCGAAGCGTTCCTGAATCAAATCGGAACCGAGGTTAGAGGTCATAATGACAACCGTATTACGGAAGTCGACCGTTCTCCCCTGCCCGTCAGTCAGACGACCATCATCCAGTACCTGCAACAGAATGTTGAAGACATCCGGATGCGCTTTTTCCACTTCATCCAGCAGGATGACGGAATACGGACGACGACGCACAGCTTCGGTCAGGTAGCCACCTTCTTCATAACCGACATATCCCGGAGGCGCACCAACCAGACGAGACACCGAGTGTTTCTCCATAAACTCGGACATATCGATACGGACCATCGCCTCGTCGCTATCAAACATAAAGTTCGCCAGCGCCTTACAAAGCTCAGTTTTCCCCACACCCGTTGGGCCGAGGAACAGGAATGAACCAATCGGGCGATTTGGATCCGCCAACCCCGCACGGCTACGGCGAATAGCGTTAGATACCGCATCAACCGCTTCGTTCTGACCAATGACGCGATGGTGCAGTTCTTGCTCCATACGCAGCAGTTTTTCGCGCTCGCTTTCCATCATGCGAGAAACCGGAATCCCCGTCCAACGCGCCAGCACTTCAGCAATTTCGGCGTCGGTCACTTTATTACGCAACAGACGCATAGTTTTGCCTTCGAGCTGCGTTGCGGCTTCCAGTTGCTTTTCCAGTTCCGGGATTTTGCCGTATTGCAGTTCAGACATCCGCGCCAGGTCCCCCACACGGCGAGCCTGTTCAATAGCGATTTTCGCCTGTTCCAGTTCCGCTTTAATGGTCTGCGTACCAGAAAGCGATGCCTTCTCTGCTTTCCACTCTTCTTCTAACTCGGAGTACTGACGTTCTTTGTCGCTCAGTTCTTCGTTGAGCATATCCAGGCGTTTTTTACTGGCTTCATCAGACTCTTTCATTAACGCCTGTTGTTCCAGTTTGAGCTGGATGATACGACGATCGAGTCGGTCGAGTTCTTCTGGTTTTGAGTCAATCTGCATACGAATGCTGGATGCTGCTTCATCGATCAGGTCGATGGCTTTATCCGGCAGCTGACGGTCAGCAATGTAGCGATGAGACAACGTCGCTGCTGCAACAATTGCCGGGTCAGTAATTTGCACATGGTGGTGCAATTCGTAACGTTCTTTCAGGCCACGCAGAATCGCAATGGTATCTTCAACAGAAGGCTCGGCAACAAACACTTTCTGGAAACGACGTTCCAGCGCAGCATCTTTTTCGATGTACTGGCGATATTCGTCAAGCGTCGTGGCACCTACGCAGTGCAATTCACCACGCGCCAGCGCCGGTTTCAGCATGTTTCCGGCGTCCATTGCGCCATCGGCTTTACCCGCGCCGACCATGGTATGTAATTCGTCGATAAACAGGATGACGTTGCCTTCCTGTTTGGCAAGATCGTTAAGCACGCCTTTTAAACGTTCTTCAAACTCACCGCGATATTTCGCCCCAGCCACCAGCGCACCCATATCCAGCGCCAGTACGCGGCGGCCTTTCAATCCTTCCGGCACTTCGCCGTTGATAATACGCTGCGCCAGACCTTCAACGATGGCAGTTTTACCGACGCCGGGTTCACCAATCAGTACCGGGTTATTTTTAGTACGACGTTGCAGCACCTGAATGGTACGGCGAATTTCTTCATCACGACCAATCACCGGATCGAGTTTGCCCTGTTCGGCTCGTTCGGTAAGGTCGATGGTATATTTTTTCAAAGCCTGACGTTGGTCTTCAGCACCTTGATCGTTCACGCTTTCACCTCCACGCATTTGTTCAATCGCTTGAGTAATGTTGGCGGTGGTCGCCCCTGCTGCTTTCAGGATGTCGGCCAGCGTGCCGCGAGACTCAAGTGCCGCCAGAACGAACAGTTCTGACGAGATAAAGTTATCACCTCGTTTTTGCGCCAGCTTGTCGCAAAGATTAAGAACGCGCACCAGATCCTGTGATGGCTGGACATCACCACCAGTACCTTCAACCTGCGGTAAACGATTTAATGCCTGATTGATATCTGTGCGCAACTGGCCAGCATTTATGCCAGCGGATGTTAATAAAGGACTAACCGAACCCCCTTCCTGATTCAGCAGGGCGCTCATTAAATGAAGTGGTTCGATGAATTGGTTGTCGTGCCCGAGTGCAAGTGATTGGGCATCGGCAAGAGCAAGCTGGAATTTATTAGTAAGACGATCCAGACGCATAACTCCTCCCATAACGGATCAAAGTTGCTACTGGAGATTAAATGAGGTCATCCCTCAATTATTCAAGGTTATTGACCAGATTAATGTGAAAAGAAAATCACGCGTACCGAATCGTCTTGATTCTTTAGGTTATATCAGCCAAATGAAACTTGCCATACGACCGGTGGTCTTGTCGCGACGATAAGAGAAGAAAGTCTCATTTTCCGTATATGTACAACGGTCGCCGCCGAAAATTTGCTCAACACCCACGTTCGCCAGACGCTGCCGGGCAAGCTGATAAATATCCGCCAGATACTTATCACCATGCTGAATGAAAGCTGCACTTGCTTTAGCGTCTACTGCCATAAACGCCTCGCGAACCTCCGCCCCCACTTCGAACGCGCGTGGACCAATTGCCGGCCCTAACCAGGCGAGAATGTTTTCAGGTTTATCAGCAAAACAGGAAACCGTCTCTTCCAGCACGCCTGCGCACAGTCCACGCCAGCCAGCATGAACGGCGGCGACTTCCGTTCCCGCTCGATTGCAAAACAGCACAGGGAGGCAGTCGGCAGTCATCACTGCGCAAACCGTGCCGGGCGTATTGCTATAAGAGGCATCCGCCCGTTTTGAGGCATAAGGTTCGCCAGTGAGCTTAAGCACATCTTTGCCGTGTACCTGCTCAAGCCAGACCGGTTTTGAAGGCAAATTTCCCGCAGCAAAAAGTTGCTTGCGATTCTCCTCTACGTGCTCCGGGTTATCACCACAATGAGCGCCAAGGTTGAGAGAGTCGTAAGGTGGCAAGCTCACGCCGCCGATACGGGTAGAGCTACAGGCCGCAACACCTTTTGGCAGCGGCCACTGCGGGACAATCAGCTTACTCATAACCAGTCCACTTCATCCTTATGCTCTTCGAAATCGGCGCGCATAACCTCAATCAACTCCACCATATCTTCTGGAATAGGCGCATGCCATTCCATTTCGATGCCGGAGATCGGGTGATAAAGACGCAGCATAGTTGCATGAAGCGCCTGGCGGTCAAACTTACGCAGCGTGGAGATAAACGCTTCCGAAGCACCTTTTGGCGGACGCGGACGGCCACCATAAACCGGATCGCCCACCAGCGGATGGGTAATATGCGCCATATGCACGCGGATCTGGTGCGTACGTCCGGTTTCCAGACGCAACCGCAGACGCGTGTGCACACGGAAGTGTTCCATGATGCGATAGTGAGTGACCGCCGGTTTGCCCATGGGATGCACCGCCATGTGAGTACGTTTGGTCGGGTGGCGGCTGATTGGTTCATCTACTGTACCGCCAGCGGTCATATGACCAATTGCCACCGCTTCATACTCACGAGTAATTTCACGCCTTTGCAAAGATTCGACTAAACGCGTCTGAGCCGGAACGGTTTTTGCCACAACCATCAGGCCAGTGGTGTCTTTATCCAGACGATGGACGATGCCCGCACGCGGTACATCGGCAATGGGCGGATAATAATGAAGCAACGCATTCAGTACCGTGCCATCCAGGTTACCCGCGCCAGGATGTACCACCAGGTCGCGCGGTTTATTAATGACGATGATATCTTCATCTTCATAGACGATATCCAGCGGGATATCCTGCGGTTCAAAACGCGCTTCTTCTTCAATCTCAGCGTTGATGGCAACCTGCTCGCCACCCAATACTTTTTCTTTCGGCTTATCACAAACTTTGCCGTTTACCAGCACGCGCTGGTCGAGGATCCATTCTTTTATTCGCGAACGTGAATAATCCGGGAACATTTCGGCCAAAGCCTGATCTAAGCGTTGACCGAGTTGGTTTTCGGACACCGTTGCAGTGAGCTGTACTCGTTGTGCCATATATACTGCTTCTTCGTTTATCGTTGGGGTTTTACGGCTTTGCCGTTTAATATAGTGTGCTATTGTAGCTGGTCTTAACCGGGAGCAGGAACAGAGAATCTCCCGTATTACATTTTGAGGAAAGTCAAAACGTCATGACGCGCATGAAATATCTGGTGGCAGCCGCCACACTAAGCCTGTTTTTGGCGGGTTGCTCGGGGTCAAAGGAAGAAGTACCTGATAATCCACCAAATGAAATTTACGCGACTGCACAACAAAAGCTGCAGGACGGTAACTGGAGACAGGCAATAACGCAACTGGAAGCATTAGATAATCGCTATCCGTTTGGTCCGTATTCGCAGCAGGTGCAGCTGGATCTCATCTACGCCTACTATAAAAACGCCGATTTGCCGTTAGCACAGGCTGCCATCGATCGTTTTATTCGCCTTAACCCGACCCATCCGAATATCGATTATGTCATGTACATGCGTGGCCTGACCAATATGGCGCTGGATGACAGTGCGCTGCAAGGGTTCTTTGGCGTTGACCGTAGCGATCGCGATCCTCAACATGCACGAGCTGCGTTTAGTGACTTTTCCAAACTGGTGCGCGGCTATCCGAACAGTCAGTACACTACCGATGCAACCAAACGTCTGGTATTCCTGAAAGATCGTCTGGCGAAATATGAATACTCCGTTGCTGAGTACTATACAGAACGTGGTGCATGGGTTGCCGTCGTTAACCGCGTAGAAGGCATGTTGCGCGACTACCCGGATACCCAGGCTACGCGTGATGCGCTGCCACTGATGGAAAATGCATACCGTCAGATGCAGATGAATGCGCAAGCTGAAAAAGTAGCGAAAATCATCGCCGCAAACAGCAGCAATACATAACAGAAACCTGAAACACAAAACGACAGCCCTTGAGCTGTAATGCCGATCAGTTAAGGATCAGTTGACCGATCCAGTGGCTGTGTAAGAATCCGGAAACGCTCACTTGTTTCCGGATTTTTTTATGCACATTGGACAGGCTCTTGATCTGGTATCCCGTTACGATTCTCTGCGTAACCCACTGACTTCTCTGGGGGATTACCTCGACCCCGAACTCATCTCTCGTTGCCTTGCCGAATCAGGTACTGTAACGCTACGCAAGCGCCGTCTTCCCCTCGAAATGATGGTCTGGTGTATTGTTGGCATGGCGCTTGAGCGTAAAGAACCTCTTCACCAGATTGTGAATCGCCTGGACATCATGCTGCCGGGCAATCGCCCCTTCG
>NZ_MECT01000120.1:0-6109 GCF_001722145.1 Shigella sp. FC1544 | reverse complement strand
TCTGCATATCTGACACTTTGGTTCCCACTACTTATTTGGTGGACACCACTTTGTCTAATTCGTCAGATTCTGACCAGACGGTTCAGGCTGTACGCTTACATATTAACTATCGTCGCCCAGCGGTATTAAGTGACCTGTTAACTATTACCAGTCAGTTGCAGCAATTAAACGGTAAAAGCGGCATCTTAAGCCAGGTCATTACACTGGAGCCGGAAGGGCAGGTGGTAGCGGATGCGCTTATTACGTTTGTTTGTATTGATCTTAAAACGCAGAAAGCATTAGCTCTGGAAGGGGAATTGCGCGAAAAGCTGGAGCAGATGGTTAAGTAAACGTTTTGTGGTGCCGGATGCTCAAGCCGCATCCGGCGACACCCGGAATAATTACCTCAACCCGGTTTTCTGCTTCATCGCTGCCATCACCGTCGGTTTATCGGCCAGATAATGATTCAAACCGTTGGCGCGTAAATTACATGCCGCACAATGACCGCAACCGTCGCCTTTAATGCCGTTATAGCAGGTCAACGTTTCGTTACGGACTAAATCCAGTTTGCCGTAATAATCTGCCAGCGCCCAGGTTTCCGCTTTATCAATCCACATCAGCGGCGTTTCAAAACGAATATCTTTCGCCATGCCCAAACTGACGGCATGGTTTAGTGCTTTCACAAACTCATCGCGGCAATCCGGGTAGCCGGAGAAATCCGTTTCACAGACGCCGGTAATTACGGCTTCTGCTTTTACCTGATACGCATATATTGCCGCCAGCGTCAGGAACAAAATATTACGCCCTGGGACAAACGTATTCGGGATGCCATCGGCTTCAGGTTCATAATCAGGCACCGGAATGCTGTCACGTGTCAGGCTGCTGACCGCCAGCTCGTTGAGCAGCGTTACATCAAGAACCTTATGCGCGCGTGCTCCCAGTTTCAGCGCCAGTTCGCGTGCCACGTCGATTTCTGCGCGATGTCGCTGACCGTAATCGAACGTCACGCAATGGACTTCATCATATTGTTGTAATGCCTGCACCAGACAGGTGGTGGAATCCTGGCCTCCACTGAACACAACGACAGCACGTTTCATAGATAATCCTGCTTGAACAATAAAAGCGTTATGGTAACGCCTGCGATTAACCCGGACCAGCTATTCATTGCGACGGCGCGGGAAGCCAGGCTTCGGTAAATTCAAACCAGCCGCGCGGTGTCAGTCGCACACCGTTCACGCCGGGAGGGGCACTAATGCGATAGTGATAGTTGAACAGCGGCGTCAGCGTCGCGTCTGCCATTAACTGGCTAAAAACCGCTTTCAGGGCATTAAATCGGTTTTCCTCATCAGGCATTACTTGCACCGCGTCCAGCGTCGATTGCAGATGTGCATATGCTGGAGCGTCGAAAACATGTGGCCATAGTGGATCGCAACGTAGCCATTGCTCCAGAGTATATTCCGGTGCTTCGCCAATTAATCTGTCGCCCATCATGAGGTCTGCGTGTGCCAGTAGGGTCGTGTCGTCCCAGTTTTTTGCGTTATGAAAAATAATTGTGAGTTCACAGCCTTCCGCTGCCAGTGTCGCCTGTAGGCGTTCTGCCATGGTATGAAGTTCTATCGGTAGGTGATAAACCAGCGTCAAGGTTTTCGGTAGTTTGACTTCATCCGGTACTTGCCAGTGCGGAATAGTCCAGCCTGGCAGTAATGCATGACTGGCGGTGATCAGGTTTTCTCCGACTTCTAACGTTTGTAATAAACCGGATTGATGAATAATGGAGATCACTTTTCGCGCCTGCCAGAGGGAGAGTCGGGGACTTTTGCGCAACGTTAAATAGCAAAAACCTAAACTGATGCCACTACTGACCTGGCTGACCCGTTGCAGCTCCTCCGGTTTGCCGATGGTGATTTGCACGGGATGCCGACAACTGGTTCCCAAATCTTTTTCGAAAAGCGGCGGAGTTATCCAGTACTCAACCGCTTTAAGCAGCGGATGACGCAAATGGTAATAATCATGGCTCTCCAGGCGCACCAGCTCCGCTGTGAATTGTGTTAAGCGAAAAGGACCAGTGCCGATCAGTGGGAATTGCGGATGCGCCAGATGGCTGCAATAGCTCGCCAGCCGGTGCGCAAGCCAGTAATCGGGGCGATGTAAAAAGAAGGTCAGACACTGCGGATGGGTGACTTCAATACGCTTCACGCTAATAAATAATTGATCCAGTGCTGGCAGTTGTAACAGCATCAATAATCGCTGGTGTAAGTGTGAGGCTTTTACTGCATCGCCGTTATGCCAGTGTAGGGTTGAACGAAGATAAAAGTCCCAGCGTAACCCGTCAGTAGAGGTTTCCCAGTGATGCGCTAAATCGCCAATCGGGCGCTGAGTATTATTATCGAAGCGGGTCAGGCCGGAAAATATCTGCCCGGCGAGATGCTGCTCGGCACGGCCGGGCAAAAAGCCTGGTTGTAGCGGTTCGAGCGGGCGATAGTAGGGAATACGCAACGTGGGTGTATCGTTTTGCCATTGTCCGCCCATAAACGGCTGTAACAGAGTGCGTAGCTCACCTGGGGCCAGTTGCGCCAGCTCCAGCACATCTTGCTGCTTTCCGGTTTCCAGTGCCTGTTCCATCATCGCATTGCGTAGCGATTCCGGCGTGACCAGAAAGCGTAATTGTCCGCGCTTTCCGCGTCCTGACTGCGCCTGCCACTCCAGCCATCCCGCCTCCTGTGCCTGACGCAACAGCGTACGAACATGGCGTTCGCTGCAAAAACAGCGTTCGGCCAGTTCGCTGACGGTGACGGTTTGCGGCTTTCCGGCTGAAGGTTGCCACAGACGTTGATACTGGTTAAGACGGTTGAGCAATCGCATATAAACCCGGAACAATATTATTTAACTATTCACTATTACTTCCGTATATATCAGGTGATACTCAATCTCCATTAACCGTGTCACAGAGTGGAGAAAGAAATGGCTCGTCTGGCAGCATTTGATATGGATGGCACTTTATTGATGCCTGACCATCATTTAGGTGAGAAAACCCTCTCTACTTTGGCGCGACTGCGTGAACGCGACATTACCCTCACTTTTGCCACGGGGCGTCATGCGCTGGAGATGCAGCATATTCTCGGGGCGCTATCGCTGGATGCATATTTGATTACCGGCAACGGAACGCGCGTGCATTCTCTGGAAGGTGAACTTTTACATCGTGATGATTTACCTGCGGATGTCGCGGAGCTGGTGCTGTATCAGCAATGGGATACCCGAGCCAGCATGCATATCTTCAATGACGACGGTTGGTTTACCGGGAAAGAGATCCCTGCGTTGTTGCAGGCATTTGTCTATAGCGGTTTTCGTTATCAGATAATCGATGTCAAAAAAATGCCACTCGGCAGCGTCACCAAGATCTGCTTCTGTGGCGATCACGACGATCTTACACGCTTGCAGATCCAGCTATACGAAGCATTGGGCGAGCGTGCACATTTGTGTTTTTCCGCCACGGATTGCCTCGAAGTGCTGCCGGTGGGCTGCAATAAAGGCGCTGCATTGACGGTGCTGACCCAACATTTAGGTTTATCGTTGCGCGATTGCATGGCCTTTGGTGATGCGATGAACGATCGCGAAATGTTAGGCAGCGTCGGTAGCGGGTTTATTATGGGCAATGCGATGCCGCAACTGCGCGCGGAGCTCCCGCATTTACCGGTGATTGGACATTGCCGAAATCAGGCTGTCTCTCACTATTTGACGCACTGGCTGGACTATCCACATCTACCTTATTCCCCCGAATAATGAGATCCCTTCCAGCACCGGGCAATTGCCCGGTTTTTTTTGCGTTGAATTTGTCATTTTGTGCCGTGGTGTTTAAACCGCACAGAATAAATTGTCGTGATTTCACCTTTAAAATAGAATTAAAAGAGAAAAAAATTCTCTGTGGAAGGGCTATGTTAGATAAAATTGACCGTAAGCTGCTGGCCTTACTGCAGCAGGATTGCACCCTCTCTTTGCAGGCACTGGCTGAAGCCGTTAATCTGACAACCACCCCTTGCTGGAAGCGCCTGAAACGGCTGGAGGACGACGGTATCCTTATCGGCAAAGTCGCCCTGCTGGATCCGGAAAAAATAGGCCTCGGCCTGACCGCCTTTGTGCTGATAAAAACGCAACATCACAGCAGAGAATGGTATTGCCGCTTTGTCACGGTGGTTACCGAAATGCCAGAAGTGCTGGGGTTCTGGCGCATGGCTGGTGAATACGATTATCTGATGCGCGTCCAGGTTGCCGACATGAAACGCTACGACGAGTTTTATAAGCGTCTGGTAAACAGCGTGCCGGGGCTGTCGGACGTCACTTCCAGCTTCGCGATGGAACAGATTAAATACACCACTTCTTTACCCATCGAATAAATATCCAGAATCAGGTCAGGACACAACGCGTGCGATTATTTGCTCAATTAAGCTGGTATTTCCGTCGGGAATGGCGTCGCTATCTCGGGGCTGTCGCCTTGCTTGTCATTATCGCGATGCTGCAACTGGTTCCGCCAAAAGTGGTTGGTATTGTTGTCGATGGCGTGACAGAACAACACTTTACTACCGGGCAGATCCTGATGTGGATCGCCACCATGGTGCTGATTGCCGTTGTGGTTTATTTCCTGCGTTACGTCTGGCGGGTATTGCTGTTTGGTGCGTCTTATCAACTGGCTGTTGAACTGCGTGAAGATTATTACCGTCAGCTAAGCCGGCAGCATCCTGAGTTTTACCTGCGTCATCGCACGGGTGACCTCATGGCTCGTGCGACCAATGACGTCGATCGCGTCGTGTTTGCAGCCGGAGAAGGGGTGCTGACGCTGGTGGATTCACTGGTGATGGGCTGCGCTGTGTTGATTATGATGTCTACGCAAATTAGCTGGCAGTTGACCTTATTTGCCCTGTTGCCGATGCCAGTGATGGCGATCATGATCAAGCGCAACGGCGATGCCTTGCATGAACGCTTTAAGCTGGCACAGGCGGCGTTTTCTAGTCTTAATGACCGCACCCAGGAAAGCCTCACCAGTATCCGCATGATCAAAGCCTTTGGCCTGGAAGATCGCCAGTCGGCGTTATTTGCCGCGGATGCCGAAGATACCGGCAAAAAAAACATGCGGGTGGCGCGTATTGATGCTCGTTTCGACCCGACCATCTATATCGCGATTGGTATGGCGAACTTGCTGGCGATTGGCGGCGGTAGTTGGATGGTGGTGCAGGGCAGTTTAACGCTGGGCCAGCTCACCAGTTTTATGATGTATTTAGGTCTGATGATTTGGCCAATGCTGGCGCTGGCATGGATGTTTAACATTGTGGAACGTGGTAGTGCTGCATACAGCCGTATTCGCGCGATGCTGGCGGAAGCGCCGGTGGTGAACGATGGTAGCGAACCCGTGCCGGAAGGGCGTGGCGAACTGGATGTAAATATTCACCAGTTCACGTATCCGCAGACTGACCATCCTGCGCTGGAAAACGTCAATTTCGCCCTGAAACCCGGTCAGATGCTGGGTATCTGCGGGCCGACTGGTTCCGGCAAAAGTACCCTGTTGTCGCTCATTCAGCGTCATTTCGACGTCAGCGAGGGGGATATTCGCTTTCATGATATTCCTCTGACGAAGTTACAACTCGATAGCTGGCGTAGCCGCCTGGCGGTAGTTAGCCAGACACCGTTCCTTTTTTCCGACACCGTAGCGAACAACATCGCGTTGGGTTGCCCGAATGCCACCCAGCAAGAGATTGAGCATGTCGCGCGGTTAGCCAGCGTACATGACGATATTTTGCGTCTACCGCAAGGTTACGATACAGAAGTGGGCGAGCGCGGCGTGATGCTTTCCGGTGGGCAAAAACAGCGTATCTCCATTGCTCGAGCGTTATTAGTCAACGCGGAAATCCTCATCCTTGATGATGCGCTTTCGGCGGTGGACGGACGCACAGAGCACCAGATCCTGCATAACCTGCGTCAGTGGGGACAGGGAAGAACGGTAATCATCAGTGCCCATCGCCTTTCGGCACTGACGGAAGCCAGTGAAAATGTAATGAACGCATCCCACACAATTAAACACGGAGCAGTATGATGGTTAAAAGGGTGAAACTGGCAGGTGTGGAGCCTCGCAGATTTCCGG
>NZ_MECT01000119.1:0-6176 GCF_001722145.1 Shigella sp. FC1544 | reverse complement strand
CTGAGTTTTTTAAGTGACGTAAAACCGTGTTGAGGCCAACGCCCATAATGCGTGCACTGGCACGACATCCGACGCCATTCATGGCCATATCAATGATTTTCTGGTGCGTACCGGGCTGAGAGGCGGTGTAAGTGAACTGTAGTTGCCATGTTTTACGGCAATGAGAGCAGAGATAGCGCTGATGTCCGGCAGTGCTTTTGCCGTTACGCACCACGCCTTCAGTAGCGGTGCAGGAAGGACATCTGATGGAAATGGAAGCCACGCAAGCACCTTAAAATCACCATCATACACTAAATCAGTAAGTTGGCAGCATTACCGGTTGGCTTTTATGTTTGCTGGATTAAGGGGAATTAATCTTTGCTTATTGGTGCATCTAAGGGATACGGGTTTTTATGTAGCCGGTTGTAATTCAGCGCATACATGGCGGTGATGACCATCAGGGTGACAAATGACCACATAACCTCTTTCGCTCCGGACCCCACCACGGCCCAGATGCAGTAGAGGAAGGCAATGGTAGTAACTGCCAGATATGCCGGGCGTGCTTTACCAAAGTGACCGTGTCCGAGCAGCAGTAACGCCGCACAGGTGTAAAGATATGGCACCAGTGTAAAGATGACCGAGACGGAAGAAACCAGACCGAACTCTTTGGTCGCGTTTGGTGAAATGCTGCTGAGCTGGAAGATGGTCATCAAAATACCGACGATAATCAGCCCCGCCACTGGCGTACCCGCTTTATTTACACGGGCAAAAATCGGTGGGAACAGTCCGTCATCGGCAGCGGCTTTCGCCGTTTGACCCGCCAGCAACGTCCAGCCGCCCAAGTGAACCTAAGCAACCCGCAGCTGCGCAGAAGGAAACAATGGCCCCGGCGGTGTCACCCAACGCCATCCGTGCGGCATCACCGAATGGCGAAGCAGAAACGCGCAGTGCGGCATTAGGGATCATCCCCATAATCGCGGTGGTAGAAAGTACATAGCAAACGGCGGCAATCAATACCCCACCAATGGTGGCGATAGGGACATTGCGTTTCGGGTTTTTCACCACACCTGCGGCAACGGAGGCACTTTCCACACCGATGAACGACCACAGCGTAACGTTAAGGGTACTTTGAATTGCACCGAAGGTGCCCAGGCCGCTGACGTTCCATGCCGCCATATAGGTTTCACCACGGAACCAGAACCAGCCAAATACGGCAATCCCGACGATGGGGATCAGCGCCAGCACGGTGGCAACTGCCTGCACACGGGTGATCATTTTCGGACCGACAATGTTCAGCAGGACGAAGATCCACAGCACCACGACGCAGGTGATGGTTAATACCAATGGATCTTTCAGAATCGGGAAGAAGTAACTTAAATATCCTACGCCAATGACCACCATGGCGATATTGCCGATCCAGCAGGCCAGCCAGTAGAGGACGTTGGTTTGATAACCGAGAAACGGGCCAAAGCAGCGGCGGGCGTAAGCGTAAGAACCACCAGGACTTGGGTCGAGGAACGACATTTTGGCGTATACCATCGAGAGCCCCAGTGCACCGATAATCGTCACCAACCATCCATAAATGGCAATCCCGCCAGTGGAGGCCAGGTTTGCAGGTAACAGAAAAACACCTGACCCCATAATATTCCCCGACACCATCAGGGTGACGGGGATTAAGCCCACTTTGTGAGCATCAGCATCCGAAGACATAATTAAACTCCTGCGAAGGCGAGCTTCGTGACAATAAATTACGTCATATCATACGCCTGCATTCGATAGTTGAATTATTATCGACCGGGTTATCGCTGATGCCGTTATTAATATAGCTCTTCGTTAAGGTTAAAAATCAGGCGACAGTGCGTTCTCTGTGCTGACTAACATAATGCAGCGGCGTCATACCGTAGAAGTCTTTAAAGACAGAAATAAAGTACGACGTACTGTTGTAGCCGCAGGACTGTGATACCTGAGAGATATTTTTACCGTCCATCATTAATTCATTTACGGCATAACGCATGCGGCAGGTGGTGATTATTTGGCTATAACTGGTGTTTTCGCTTTTCAGCTTTTTCTTTAACAGACTTGGGCTAAGACATAAACAACTGGCTACCATACTAAGATTCCAGTCTTTGTGAATATCGCTTTCAATAATTTGATAAACGCTGTCACTTACACAATTACGTAACATATACATCATTAATGAAAGGAATTTTTTACTGTCGAGAAAACGGGATAGCACCGTGAATAATAATGCGCGTGTTCGTTCCTTTTCTGACTCAGTTTCTGCGGGCATCATGCTGTGTTGCGCGGCAACGCGAAAGACGTCTGGCGTCAGGCATGGCAGGGTGAGTATGGGCGTAGCGCTACGTTGCCATACTGGTATTTGCGAGAGATCTTTATTCAGAAACCGGAGGTAATCTTTGATGATGTCGTGACTAATATGAGCAACCAAAGTGTTGTTAAGAGAGGAGACGTCGATAATATTATTTTCACAATTTAATAACGCCATATGGTTAGCTTTAAGGCTAATAGGTTCTTTCCCATTCACCCTTATCCAGACATCTTTTTCAGTCAATAAAACAATACAAGGTTGGTCGCTGCAAATCCTCATACATGTACTCCTGAGTGCGAATAAAAGACCAGTTCTCGCTAAAGCAAAGCGATACCGGGAAATGGTTATATAATTGTATGACGAATATAAACATGCATAAAAATAACGAGTTTTACTAATATTACAAATTTTTATAGTAATTTCTCATGTACATATTTTTTTACAGGGTAAATAACAGGCAAAAAAAAGCGCGGGGTGGGGCCGCGCAAAAAGTATGACATTTTTGTTTGCAGCAATTTTTATGAAAACGTTGCCATACTCAAAAGGCCTAAGGCCAGGCGGCGTAATGTTATTTAAACAATTACGCCTTCAGCGGAATAGTGGTTACGCTTTCACACACATAACGTGGTAAATACCGTCAATAATTTCAGTCCCTTCAGTTTCGTGTTCAAATCCAGGGAAATGGTGGTCCCAGGATTGCAGCGAGCGTAAATAACTTACTTGCGGACTGTTTTTATCGCCGAAGTTTTCACCAGACAGCAGCATCGGGATTCCTGGCGGATATGGGATAACTGAGTTTGCCGCGATGCGTCCTGGCAGATTTTCAATGGATACCAGTTCGACATTGTTGTCGACAATCGCGTTGTACGCTTCACGCGGGGTGATTTCCGCCACCGGCAGGCCGGAATAGGCTTCGTTCAACCGTGCGCCAGGGTTGTTTTCTTTCAGCCAGGCAAACATGGTGTCACCCAGATCGTGAATCCCCATGTTCGCGTAAGTGTCAGGATATTGTTCAACAAGTTCCGGCATCACCTGCGCCAGCGGTGTGTTGGCGTCATAGTGGCGTTTGAAGGAGCAAAGGGTGTTAACCAGAGTCCCCCATTTCCCACGGGTTACGCCCATAGAGAACAGGAACATAATTTGGAAGTCAGTGGTGCGGGTAGGCACAATGCCGTGGCGACCAAGCCAGGCAGTGACCAGCGCCGCCGGAACACCGGTTTCTTCCAGTTCACCATCTTCACCCATTCCCGGAGCAAGGATGCTGACTTTAATCGGGTCGAGCATACTCCAGTTATCCGGAATATCTTTGAAGCCGTGCCAGCTTTCGCCCGGATGCATTACCCAGTAGTCCTGAACGGTGGTCAGCAGTTTGGTTGGTGCGTCAGCAAAGTCATAGGTTTTGCCGGTTTGTGGGTCGGTGACGACTTCTTTGTTCCACGGTTTGAAGAACCAGCTACCGTCAGCGGTGAACTCTTTATACAGCCGCGCCATCGCCTGACGGAAATCAACCGCTTCGTCGATCACTTCCTGCGTCAGTGACAGGCCGCTGTTGCCGTCCATCATCGACACCGCCACGTCGTTGGATGCGCAGATGGCATACAGCGGGGAGGTGGTGGCATGCATCATGTAGGCCTGGTTGAAGCGGGAGAAGTTAATCGCCCCACGACCTTCACGTACATGAATATAAGAAGCCTGTGAAAGCGCATTCAGCAGTTTGTGGGTGGAGTGGGTGGCGAAAACGGTAGGACCGTTGTGATCGCCAGGTTCGCCGCGCATGGCATAGTGATCGGCATAGATCGGGTTGAAACGTGCATAGCCGTACCAGGCTTCGTCAAAGTGCAGACGATCGGAGGTTTTTTCCAGCAGATCCTGCGCTTCTTTAGCGTTATAACACACGCCGTCATAGGTGCAGTTGGTCACCACGCAGTAAGACGGTTTTTGCCCGGCTTTGTCTTTAGTCAGCGGGCTTTCACTGATTTTCTTCTGCAAGGTTTCAGGTTGCATTTCCTGCGGATAGATTGGCCCGATAATGCCGTAGCGGTTGCGGCTTGGCACCATGTAGACCGGTTTCGCGCCTGTCAGCATCAAGCCTTGTTCGATGGATTTATGGCAGTTACGGTCAACGACCACGACATCGTTATCGGTCATGCAAGCCTGCATGATGGTGCGGTTAGAGCCGGAAGTACCGACGACTACCGACCAGGAGCGATCGGCACCAAATACGCGTGCGGCATATTTTTCGCTTTCGCCAAATGCGCCAGTATGGTCAAGCAAAGAACCGAGGGAAGTTCGTTCGATGCCCATATCGGTGCGGAACAGATTTTCTCCATAGTAGTCATGGTAGAAACGTCCGGCGGGCGTTTTGGTAAAACCAACGCCGCCCTGGTGGCCTGGCGCTGCCCAGGAATATTCATGGATGTCGCTATATTTCATCAGCGCGCTGAACAGTGGCGGCAACAGCTGCTGGCGGTAGCGGGTCATCGCGGCAACGGCGCGTCCGGCGATAAAGTCGGTGGTATCTTCCAGAATCCAGGCGAATTCATCGACAAGCTCCAGCAGGTCGCGATCCATTGCGGCGAGGGCTTTTTCCCGATCGCCCAACAGGAAGACCGGCACGTTTTGTTGGCGCTCATGAAGCTTACCGATCAATTGTCTGACGTTTTGATGTTCGTCCGGATGTTCCATTTGATAGCTGAACATCAGGCAGTCAATGGCTTCGTTTGAAGAGAGAATGGCAAAACCATCATCAAAGGAGGTGGATTTAATCACGGTAACATTTTGCTGGCTTAAAGCATCTGCCAGACGCTCAACGGCGTTACCGACCCAGGTGTCTTGATGGAGAAACTCGCTTTCAACAATTAATACTTTCATCATTGCTTACCCGGTTATGAAGGAATCTTCGTTGCGGGCAAGTATCTTCCGGCCTTTTCGGGCTGTAAAGCGCGTGAAAAACAAACATTTTTGAAATATTTATTTTTATAAACAATGCGTTATGTGATTATTTTAAATTATTTTCACTGCTTGTTATCGACGGCTAAACTATTTTTTTGGCTGATACTGATATCGTCTTTAGCCGGGAAACGTCTGGCGGCGCTGTTGGCTAAGTTTGCGGTATTGTTGCGGCGACATGCCGACATATTTGCCGAACGTGCTGTAAAAACGACTACTTGAACGAAAGCCTGCCGTCAGGGCAATATCGAGAATACTTTTATCGGTATCGCTCAGTAACGCGCGAACGTGGTTGATGCGCATCGCGGTAATGTACTGTTTCATCGTCAATTGCATGACCCGCTGGAATATCCCCATTGCATAGTTGGCGTTAAGTTTGACGTGCTCAGCCACATCGTTGATGGTCAGCGCCTGATCATAGTTTTCGGCAATAAAGCCCAGCATCTGGCTAACATAAAATTGCGTATGGCGCGAGACGCTGTTTTTGTGTGTGCGCGAGGTTTTATTGACCAGAATCGGTTCCCAGCCAGAGAGGCTAAATCGCTTGAGCATCAGGCCAATTTCAGGTGATGACTCCAACTTATTGATAGTGTTTTATGTTCAGATAATGCCCGATGACTTTGTCATGCAGCTCCACCGATTTTGAGAACGACAGCGACTTCCGTCCCAGCCGTGCCAGGTGCTGCCTCAGATTCAGGTTATGCCGCTCAATTCGCTGCGTATATCGCTTGCTGATTACGTGCAGCTTTCCCTTCAGGCGGGATTCATACAGTGGCCAGCCATCCGTCATCCATATCACCACGTCAAAGGGTGACAGCAAGCTCATAAGACGCCCCAGCGTCGCCATAGTGCGTTCACCGAATACGTGCGCAACAACCGTCTTCCGGAGCCTGTCATACGCGTAAAACAGCCAGCGCTG
>NZ_MECT01000118.1:0-6215 GCF_001722145.1 Shigella sp. FC1544 | reverse complement strand
AGTTGCCATGTTTTACGGCAATGAGAGCAGAGATAGCGCTGATGTCCGGCAGTGCTTTTGCCGTTACGCACCACGCCTTCAGTAGCGGAGCAGGAAGGACATCTGATGGAAATGGAAGCCACGCAAGCACCTTAAAATCACCATCATACACTAAATCAGTAAGTTGGCAGCATTACTGAGATTTTCTACAATCGTCAGCGTCGTCACTCTCGTCTGGGGAATATCTCCCCGGCAGCCTTCAGGGAAAAATATCATCAGATGGCTGCTTAAAAAAAGAACAAATGGTAGTGTCCGCTATTGCCAGTACACCTCAAGACGATATTTCTTCGATAACGTGTGTTCTTTCTCCTGCATCAGCTTATACAGGGAAGTCAGGAGCGGTCTACTCTGCATTTGCCTGACCGCCAGGCGTTCAGACACCGGTAACCCGCGTATATCGTGCTCTATGGCGTACAGTTCACCGATTAGTTTCAGAGCTTCTTCCGCCGTCGCGCTTTTAGTACTGATATATACATCGTGGATTTTGCGTCGCGCATGAGCCCAGCATCCTGCTTCCGTCCGTCGGCGCGCAGCTCTCCAATCCGGATAATATCACCGACAACGCCGACCGGATCAGTGATGAGTGGAAGGCCTTCGACCGCGCCATCGAAAGTAACCACGGTGTTCCTGAGGCTGCCGCACGCCTGAAAGAACACCTCCGGGACTTCCGTAACACACATGCCGCCGCACAGCTGGGCGTTTCTGCTGTGGCGGCCCTTCCCGGTGATCGCCTCTCTGCCGCACTGATGGTTAAATCACACGGCACCGTCAGTGTCGACGGTAAAGTCTCTGATGCTGACCTCACTTACCTGGAAGAAGTGGCAAACAGCACCGGGCAGGAGGTGGACAAAAGCCGCCTGACATCACAGGCCTTTGCCCGCGCGGCACTGATCACTGATGTGGGTATTGCTCTGGCTACGGAACTGGAAACGGCCGGGCAGAAATGGTCTCTGGGCTTCCCCCCCAAATTCCAGCGCGTCGACCTGTTCAACTACAACGTGCTGGTCAGAAATTATGACAGCAGCGCCTTCAAAGGCGACCGCTACCACAACACGAAAAATGGCATCAACGCCGACATCGGTGCCAGTACGGACCTAGATGACAACTGGACGCTGGGACTGGTCGCACAGAACCTGATCCCCCGTAGTATTGAGACAAAAGAAGTGAACGGTATCACGGAAACCTTCAGGATCCGCCCGCAGGTGACGGCCGGTGTCTCCTGGCACAACGCGATGTTCACCACCGCATTTGATGTGGATCTGACCCGGCCAGCGGTTTCACCTCCGACAGCAACCGTCAGTTTGCCGCCATTGGCGCAGAATTTAATGCCTGGAAATGGGCACAGCTGCGCGCCGGTTACCGTCAGAATCTGGCCGGTAACGACGGCAGTGCATTCACGGCCGGGGTGGGGCTCTCACCGTTTGATGTGGTTCACCTTGATGTTGCAGGCCTGATCGGCACGGACAACACTTACGGTGCGGTCGCACAGTTCCAGTTCACCTTCTGAGTTCCACCTGCAAAACAGCATGCACATTATCGCTGCATGTTGTTTCCATCATCAAAAGTCTGTCGGACATCGACAGACTTAACTCCCCCGGATAATACAGAAAACCTGTAAAGGATTGACCGGAAACAACAAAGATCAAATTTTGATCGCAAAGTTCAAAACACAAACACCAATTGATCAATATCTGACCAATCAATCACTTGTGCTTATCTTTTTTTTCATTTTGTTACATCTGTCATACAAATATAACTGACAGTGATTATCATTATACCCTTATCAGTTACGTACCATGACTGATAGTTCCCCGTTGTAATTAAATGCTATCCCATAACCACAACTCAGAAATATCGGAGTTCACGTATGAATAAAATTTATTCACTGAAATATAGTCATATTACAGGTGGATTAGTTGCTGTTTCTGAACTGACCCGGAAAGTTAGTGTCGGTACATCAAGAAAGAAAGTTATCCTCGGTATTATTTTATCCTCAATATATGGAAGTTATGGCGAAACAGCATTTGCAGCAATGCTGGATATAAATAATATATGGACCCGCGATTATCTTGACCTTGCTCAAAACAGAGGAGAGTTCAGACCGGGTGCAACAAATGTTCAATTAATGATGAAAGATGGAAAGATATTTCATTTTCCAGAACTACCTGTACCTGATTTTTCTGCTGTTTCCAACAAAGGTGCAACAACATCAATTGGAGGTGCGTACAGTGTTACTGCGACTCATAACGGTACACAGCATCATGCAATAACAACACAGTCATGGGATCAGACAGCATATAAAGCAAGTAACAGAGTATCATCTGGCGACTTTTCGGTTCATCGTCTGAATAAATTCGTCGTGGAAACAACAGGGGTTACGGAGAGTGCCGACTTCTCACTTTCTCCCGAAGATGCGATGAAAAGATATGGCGTAAACTACAACGGTAAGGAACAAATAATTGGCTTCAGAGCAGGTGCCGGAACAACCTCAACGATATTAAACGGCAAACAATATCTGTTTGGACAAAACTATAATCCCGACTTGTTAAGCGCAAGTCTTTTTAATCTGGACTGGAAAAACAAGAGTTACATTTATACCAACAGAACCCCTTTTAAAAACTCACCAATTTTTGGCGATAGTGGTTCTGGTTCTTATCTATATGATAAAGAACAACAAAAATGGGTTTTCCATGGTGTTACCAGTACAGTTGGTTTTATCAGTAGTACCAATATAGCCTGGACAAACTACTCGTTATTTAATAATATTCTGGTAAACAATTTAAAAAAGAATTTCACAAACACTATGCAGCTGGATGGTAAAAAACAAGAGTTATCATCGATTATAAAAGATAAGGACCTGTCTGTCTCAGGAGGAGGGGAATTAACGCTCAAGCAGGATACCGATCTTGGCATTGGCGGGCTTATATTCGATAAGAACCAGACATATAAAGTGTACGGAAAAGATAAGTCTTATAAAGGTGCCGGGATAGATATTGATAATAATACCACCGTTGAATGGAATGTTAAGGGCGTTGCCGGAGATAATCTGCATAAAATAGGTAGTGGTACTCTGGATGTAAAAATAGCACAGGGAAATAACCTTAAAATAGGTAATGGGACTGTCATCCTTAGTGCTGAAAAAGCCTTCAATAAAATTTACATGGCCGGAGGTAAAGGTACGGTAAAAATAAATGCCAAAGACGCTTTAAGCGAAAGCGGTAATGGCGAAATCTATTTTACCAGAAATGGCGGAACACTGGATCTAAACGGCTATGACCAGTCATTTCAGAAAATCGCAGCAACAGATGCGGGAACAACCGTAACGAACTCAAACGTGAAGCAATCAACATTATCACTTACTAATACTGATGCATATATGTACCATGGGAATGTATCAGGTAATATAAGCATAAATCATATTATCAATACTACCCAGCAACATAACAATAATGCCAATCTGATCTTTGATGGCTCAGTCGATATCAAAAACGATATCTCTGTCCGGAATGCACAGTTAACATTACAAGGACATGCGACAGAACATGCCATATTTAAAGAAGGCAATAACAACTGTCCAATTCCTTTTTTATGTCAAAAAGACTATTCTGCTGCCATAAAGGACCAGGAAAGCACTGTAAATAAACGTTACAATACGGAATATAAGTCCAACAATCAGATAGCCTCTTTTTCCCAGCCCGACTGGGAAAGTCGTAAATTTAATTTCCGGAAATTAAATTTAGAAAACGCAACCCTGAGTATAGGCCGGGATGCTAATGTAAAAGGACACATAGAGGCTAAAAACTCTCAAATTGTTCTGGGAAATAAAACTGCATACATTGACATGTTCTCAGGAAGAAACATTACTGGCGAAGGTTTTGGATTCAGACAACAGCTTCGCTCCGGGGATTCAGCAGGCGAAAGTAGTTTCAACGGCAGTCTGAGTGCTCAAAACAGCAAAATAACTGTTGGTGATAAATCAACTGTTACTATGACTGGTGCATTATCCTTAATTAATACAGACCTGATTATCAACAAAGGAGCTACTGTTACCGCCCAGGGAAAAATGTATGTAGATAAAGCTATTGAACTGGCCGGAACCCTGACATTAACAGGCACCCCTACAGAAAATAATAAATACAGCCCGGCAATCTATATGTCAGATGGATATAATATGACAGAAGATGGTGCCACGTTAAAGGCTCAAAATTATGCCTGGGTCAATGGTAATATAAAATCAGAAAAAAAAGCATCTATTCTGTTTGGTGTTGACCAGTATAAAGAAGATAACCTGGACAAAACCACACACACACCGCTGGCTACAGGTTTGCTGGGTGGCTTTGATACTTCTTATACCGGAGGTATTGATGCTCCTGCTGCCTCAGCCAGCATGTATAACACCTTATGGAGAGTAAACGGACAGTCAGCCCTGCAATCATTAAAAACCCGCGACAGTCTTTTGTTGTTTAGTAACATAGAGAATTCGGGTTTCCATACTGTGACAGTAAACACACTGGATGCCACTAATACTGCTGTGATTATGCGGGCTGATCTGAGCCAGTCTGTAAATCAATCGGATAAACTCATTGTTAAAAATCAGTTAACCGGAAGCAATAACAGTCTGTCGGTCGATATACAGAAAGTGGGAAATAATAACTCAGGATTAAACGTTGACCTGATAACAGCCCCAAAAGGAAGCAATAAAGAGATATTTCAAGCCAGTACTCAGGCCATAGGTTTCAGCAACGTATCTCCTGTGATCAGCACGAAAGAGGATCAGGAACATACCACGTGGACCCTGACCGGATATAAGGTGGCTGAAAATACAGCATCTTCCAGTGCAGCAAAATCGTATATGTCCGGTAATTACAAAGCCTTCCTGACAGAAGTCAACAACCTGAATAAACGAATGGGGGATCTGCGTGACACCAATGGCGAGGCCGGTGCATGGGCCCGCATCATGAGCGGAGCAGGTTCAGCTTCTGGTGGATACAGTGACAACTACACCCATGTGCAGATTGGTGTGGATAAAAAACATGAGCTGGATGGACTTGACCTTTTCACTGGTCTGACTATGACGTATACCGACAGTCATGCCAGCAGTAATGCATTCAGTGGCAAGACGAAGTCCGTCGGGGCAGGTCTGTATGCTTCCGCTATATTTGACTCTGGTGCCTATATCGACCTGATTAGTAAGTATGTTCACCATGATAATGAGTACTCGGCGACCTTTGCTGGGCTCGGAACAAAAGACTACAGTTCTCATTCCTTGTATGTGGGTGCTGAAGCAGGCTACCGCTATCATGTAACAGAAGACTCCTGGATTGAGCCGCAGGCAGAACTGGTTTATGGGGCCGTATCAGGTAAACGGTTCGACTGGCAGGATCGCGGAATGAGCGTGACCATGAAGGATAAGGACTTTAATCCGCTGATTGGGCGTACCGGTGTTGATGTGGGTAAATCCTTCTCCGGTAAGGACTGGAAAGTCACAGCCCGCGCCGGCCTTGGCTACCAGTTTGACCTGTTTGCCAACGGTGAAACCGTACTGCGTGATGCGTCCGGTGAGAAACGTATCAAAGGTGAAAAAGACGGTCGTATTCTCATGAATGTTGGTCTCAACGCCGAAATTCGCGATAATCTTCGCTTCGGTCTTGAGTTTGAGAAATCGGCATTTGGTAAATACAACGTGGATAACGCGATCAACGCCAACTTCCGTTACTCTTTCTGATAACAGCCCGGGCCGCGTTTGCGGCCCTTCTTCTACCGGAGAGAATATGTATTACCCTGTGACAGACTATATCGCTCTTGCTCTCATTATTAGCTTTCTTTTTCTGACATTATTTATCTGCCTGTTATGCCTTAAACATGAGCGAATAAAAAAAGAAACTATCAGGCAAAAAAATGCACATATTCTGGAGCATGGCTGGAATGCAACTGAGTTCTCATGGTTCCGATACGGACAGTATAACGAAACGGGGGTGATGCTGCCAACTTACTGATTTAGTGTATGATGGTGTTTTTGAGGTGCTCCAGTGGCTTCTGTTTCTATCAGCTGTCCCTCCTGTTCAGCTACTGACGGGGTGGTGCGTAACGGCAAAAGCACTGCCGGACATCAGCGCTATCTCTGCTCTCACTGCCGTAAAACATGGCAACTGCAGTTCACTTACACCGCTTCTCAA
>NZ_MECT01000117.1:0-6251 GCF_001722145.1 Shigella sp. FC1544 | reverse complement strand
CGAAGGGGCGATTGCCCGGCAGCATGATGTCCAGGCGATTCACAATCTGGTGAAGAGGTTCTTTACGCTCAAGCGCCATGCCAACAATACACCAGACCATCATTTCGAGGGGAAGACGGCGCTTGCGTAGCGTTACAGTACCTGATTCGGCAAGGCAACGAGAGATGAGTTCGGGGTCGAGGTAATCCCCCAGAGAAGTCAGTGGGTTACGCAGAGAATCGTAACGGGATACCAGATCAAGAGCCTGTCCAATGTGCATAAAAAAATCCGGAAACAAGTGAGCGTTTCCGGATTCTTACACAGCCACTGGATCGGTCAACTGATCCTTAACTGATCGGCATTACTGACTGGAACCCCTCTTTATATTTGCACTTTTCCGCTGAACGATCGCGTCCGGCGGTGGAGCTGCTTGCCAGAGTGCCGCTGGAAAATGTCGAATATGTCGCCGATCTTGGCTGTGGCCCAGGTAACAGCACCGCCCTTCTACAACAACGTTGGCCTGCGGCCAGGATAACAGGCATCGACTCGTCTCCGGCGATGATTGCTGAAGCGCGCAGTGCTTTGCCAGACTGCCAGTTCGTGGAAGCAGACATCCGCAACTGGCAACCGGTACAGGCACTCGATCTGATTTTTGCTAATGCCTCACTGCAATGGCTGCCTGACCACTACGAATTGTTTCCTCACTTGGTTTCTTTACTTAATCCGCAGGGCGTGCTGGCAGTACAGATGCCAGATAACTGGCTGGAGCCGACCCATGTGCTCATGCGCGAAGTTGCCTGGGAACAAAACTACCCGGATCGCGGGCGTGAGCCGTTGGCTGGCGTTCATGCTTACTACGATATTTTGAGCGAAGCCGGATGTGAGGTCGATATCTGGCGAACCACCTACTATCACCAGATGCCGTCGCACCAGGCGATTATCGATTGGGTGACCGCCACTGGATTACGTCCGTGGTTACAGGATCTGACCGAGAGCGAACAGCAGCTTTTTCTTAAGCGCTACCATCAGATGCTGGAAGAGCAGTATCCACTGCAAGAGAACGGACAGATACTGCTGGCATTTCCGCGTCTTTTTATTGTTGCCCGGCGTATGGAGTAAATATCACGTCAGCTGGTAATGACGATCGGGAAGAATTTTTGCTGGAATTTCGGCTTCATCGTTCATCTGTAAGAGGTCAATTTCAATAGCGTTGCAGATGGCATCCAGCGGTAAATCATTGTTTTCAGTACCGAACGGATCTTCCAGTTCTTCCGCCAGACAATCCAGCGAAATAAAAGTGTAGGAAATCAGCACAGAGATAAAAGGCGTCATGTAATGCAGGTCCACGACCAGCGCGAACGGCAGCATGATACAAAACAGATAAACAGTACGATGCAAAATCAGGGTGTAGGCAAAGGGAATTGGCGTATAGGCAATGCGCTCGCATCCTGCCAGGACCGCTGAAATATCATTAAGCCGATCGTTGAGGCTAATAAACAGGATTTCTGAAAGCTGCCCATTGCGGCGCTGAACCGCCAACCACTCCCCCATTATTAACAAGATACGGTTAGCTGGAGAGTTCGAAGCCAGTACAGGCTGAAGATCTTCAGTCTTGAGATAATGAGCCAGCACTTCCGCCTGTGGCTGTTTGCGTAATGTCATGCGTAAACAGTGGGCGAAGGCGATTTGCAGCCTGGCAAACTCCCTTACACTTGCCGAATCCGGCAATGTCGTTTTTACCTCACGTAGTAACGACCGTGAGGCAATCATCAACTGTCCCCAAAGTTTTCGCGCTTCAACGTAACGGGCGTACCCGGCATTATTACGAAAACCAAGAAAAATGGCGATGGCGACACCGAGAATGCTGAACGGTGCGAGGGTGAATTTGATGCCCAGATGCGTGTACCAGGGCAGCATGAAAATAACAGCGATAGAAAAGAGAAAATTGAGTAGTAAGCGCGAGGATATCTTGGATAATACTGAGCCGTGCCAGACAAAAATACGGCGCAGCCAGTGTTGTTGTGGACGAACAATCATGGTTATCTTCAGGCGTGGAAAAGTCGCCCTATTAAACGTGATTACGATCACATTCTCAAGACGCTACTTACAAATTACCTACAAGCTTACAACATTAACAGGCGCTGCATGTGGCACCTGTTAATGATAAAGGCATATAGGATGTTGTAACTAATATAGTGAAATAAGAAACCCGGTCGAAACCGGGTTCAGAGTATTAGCACAACGGGCGTACAGCTTCGCGCATCCCTTTTTCAAGAATCGCATCCAGGTCATTAGCAACCTGCTCGACCAGACCAGGCACTTGCGTCAGGTCCTGCTCCCAGTGGTCTTTTTCTGCCAAAACAATCGCTACCAGTTCCGGGGTGCCGATAACACGGTCACGATGCTGGCTCCAGAGTTGCTGATAACGTTCCAGCCAGTGTGCATCGTCCTGTACCGGATATGTTTCTCCGTTACGCTCACCGCGATAGAAGGCAATCAATGCCGTTAATGCGAAAGTAAGGCGCGCCGGAAGTGTGCCGTTTGCCTTCTGCCCTGCCAGCAGCTGCGGCAGGATGCGGGTGCGGAACTTGGTCATACCGTTGAGCGCGATAGACAGCAGCTGATGCTTAATGTACGGGTTACGGAAACGCCCGGTGACTGCACTGGCGAAAGATTCCAGTTCATCACGAGGCAAATCCAGTACCTGAATAATTTCTTCGTCGATGGCTTTTTCAACGAATGCGCAAATTTCAGCATCGTTCATCGCTTCACCTACGGTATCCAGCCCTGCCTGGAACGCCACCGGCACCAGCGCGGTGTGCGCACCGTTGAGGATTGCCACTTTGCGTTCTTTATACGGTTTAATATCGTCAACAATCAGCACATTGAGCGGATATTTGTCCAGGCGCAGCTCAGTCGCTAAGGATTTCGGCCCCTGAATCACAAACAGGTAAAAGTGTTCAGCGGTGTCGAGAAAACCATCGTGATAACCCAGTTCTTCTTCCAGTTTAGCCACTTCACCACCCCGGTAGCTGTCGGTGTTGCGCGTCAGCTTAGGCAGAGTGACGGACGTCACATTACCCACTTCGTTTTCACCATCCACAAACAGCGTAAAAAAGCGAAGATGTTTTGGCACAGCCATCAGGCACCTCCCAGCACCGCAAATGCGGGTTCAAAGTATTCATCAGTAAACGTCTGGTAAAGCTCCATGTCTTCCAGTGGCGGAACGGGCGTATATTTGTAGCGAATACGCACACGTCCCTGACGTAAATCCGTGGTGCTGTTATCCACCACGTCATACCAGCACTCCGCGCCAATCAGTTTCCCGGCAGTCACCAGTGAATCCAGTTTTGCCCTGATGGCACTGATAACATCCTTCACATTCGCAGGCGTCAGTGGACTGTCGATGGTTTCAAACTGCGCTTCCGCAATTGAATCAGCCAGCACCTGTGCGGTTCGGGTATACACCTCAAAGATGTAGGCGTTCGTTTCCGGTGTGCGGTTACCCCAGAAGCGGACCCCGTTGCGACGAATAATGGTCGTGATTTCTTTGTTGTTGAGGCTGTTGGCATCGCTGTCTTCGGCCTGCAACGACCAGAACACATGCCTCGACATCCCCAGCACATTTTTAACCGGAACGTTGGACAGCGATTTGTTCCATCCCTGTTCATGGTCAATGTACGCACGAAGGCCGCACGCATAGGCAGGCGCGGGGAACGTTTCGTTTTTGCCATTTTTCGGGTTGTAGGCGATGAAGTCCGGCCATAAGAGCATCACCTCACGTTCGTTGAATTTCTGGCGGTAGGTAATTGCCTCGGCCATCGTGTTACAGCCATGACATGAGGCATACACAAACGCGCGCAGTTTATCTGCAATCACGCACAGGGATTTTGTTACCGCCTCCGTGTCCAGCTCCGGCGCGGCCAGAATACGCGGACGGTATCCGATGCTTTCATCCTGCTCTGCAACAAGCAGCGCATACATCCCCATATAGCTGCCGTCATCCTCAGAACCACCGATAACCAGTTGATCCTGCGTTTTTCCGTCTTCTTCTTTGTGTTCAGCCACGCGAACGACGATCACCTTTGTGCTCACCTGGTCTGCGATGGCCTTAAGCGCACGATAAAGCGTCCCCGTTGTCCCGCATTTTCCCAGCACGTCATTGACGCGGGTCAGCAGTGTGGGCTTGTTCAGCGGGAACAGCTTCGCGTCCGCATCATCCGCCGTTGCCACGATACCGATAACGCTGGAATCAACATCGTTAATCGCTGTTACCAGGTCGGTATTCTCCGTAACACGGGCACCATGAAAACGAGTTTCACTCATAGCTTCAGCCCCTTGTATCCGTTAAATGATTCAGCAACAATCATCACCCACCACGCGCGTAATCTCACCCCTGCGCCGTTCTCCCGCCACGGCGACAACAAAAAGCAGTACCCCCCTCCGCACGCACATGCGACCATGCCGCACAGGGAGGGAGCAGATGACCGACACCACCATGCAATTGCTCAGTCAGGGCACGGCCCCCGTGAAAATGCCGGATTTTGATATTCTCTCGGAGGGTAAAACGCTGTCAGGCGTGGCGGAGCGCCTGATGAGCCTGTAACTGACCGACAACCGGGGATTTGAGGCGGACCAGCTCACCATCACGCTGGATGATGCGGATGGTCAGTTGCAGCTACCGCCACGGGGCGCGCGTCTGACGGTTCTCATTGGCTGGAAAGGGGAACCGCTGACAGAAAAAGGCACTTACATTGTTGATGAAATCGCTCACGAAGGACCGCCGGACAGGCTGACTGTTTCAGCCAGAAGCGCAGATTTTCGGGATGAATTTAACGTTAAACGTGAGGTGTCCTGGCATGATGTGACCGTTGAGCGTGTGGTATCCGCCATCGCTCATCGGTACGGTCTGAAACCGCAAATCAGCGAAATGCTGATGGATATCGAAATCGACCACGCCGACCAGACCGAAGAAAGCGACATGTCCTTTCTTACGCGCATGGCGGAAATGCTGGGAGCAATCGCCACGGTAAAAAGCGGCAATCTGTTATTCATCATGCCAGGTGGTGGCGTGAACGCACAGGGGCAGCCGTTGCCCTCGTTCGCCATTACACGCAGCAGCGGCGATCGCCATCAGTTCCGCATTGCTGACCGCGAGGCGTATACGGGGGTACGCGCCTACTGGCTTGATCTTAATTACGGGAAAAAGAAAAAAGTCAGCGTGAAACGCCGCAAACCGCCAAAACCCAAAAAGGAGAAAAGCAGCAGTCGGGAAGGCGACTATATGGAAGGTGCGGAAGGCAACGTGTTTGTGTTACGCAAGACTTATCAGAACGAGCAGGCAGCAAGACGCGCAGCGGCGGCAAAGTGGCAGCAGCTACAACGCGGAGCCGCATCATTCTCCATCACGCTGGCGCGTGGTGGTGCAGAACTCTATCCCGAAATGCATGGCACAGTGACAGGCTTTAAAAGCGAGATTGATTATCAGGACTGGATTATTGCAAAAGCCGAGCACACCATTGATAACAGCGGCTTTACCACGCAGCTTGAACTTGAAGCAAAAATCCCGGAATGGATAGCAGAAACAGAATAAATCTCTTAAAAATATTATTTTTGAGATGTGCTTCTACACTGACAGTAAGAACAAAAGATAATGTATCAGCCCACTAGATGTCAGAGGTTGGGGCATCAACCAGATGCTAACAATAATACGGATGTTTTTCCCACATGACAGAGGAAGTCAAGTATAATCTTCACAGTCCATCCCGTCCAAGGGAATATGACTCAATAGTAAAAGTTCCAGTTTAGTTAGTAGACCCACACTTTATAGAAGAGTAATTCATGATTGGACAATTTTTAAGTGCAACAGAGATTTTAGCAAAGAACTATGTTCGTAATAAAATGGTTAAAAATCCATTTTATTCGAATTTAAAATGGAATTTTATTGAAAAAAACATCATAAGATTAACATCCTCACCGGTTAAATCAGTACTTTGCATATCAGCTTTTTCATTTGTACTACTTTATGTTGGATATTTAAACGAATTATTTATAAAAAATAATCTTTTACATTATTTCCCGTTTAGGCATTCATTAACCGAATGGCAAACAACCATTTTAAGTGGCCGGTAATGACTCCAACTTACTGATAGTGTTTTATGTTCAGATAATGCCCGATGACCTTGTCATGCAGCTCCACCGATTTTGAGAACGACAGTGACTTCCGTCCCAGCCTTGCCAGATGTTGTCTCAGATTCAGATTATGTCGCTCA
>NZ_MECT01000116.1:0-6420 GCF_001722145.1 Shigella sp. FC1544 | reverse complement strand
AACATCCATAGCTTTGGCGGCATCTGCCACCGTGTATTTCTGGTCAACAACCAGTTGAGCGGATTCGCGTTTAAACTCTGCGCTAAAATTTCTTTTTTTCATTGGAGCACCTGTGTTGTTCTGAGGTGAGCATATCACCTCTGTTCAGGTGGCCAAATTCAGTGTGCCACTTCAGCTTGCGTTTGCAGTACCGCGTTGCCTATGGTGACGGTGGTTTTAGCGAACTGCAAAGCGCTATTCGCATTCATGGTAACGCGGTGGAATATATTCCCATCGCGATTGTGCTGATGCTGTTTATGGAAATGAATGGCGCAGAAACCTGGATGGTGCATATTTGCGGCATCGTTTTGCTTGCTGGTCGTCTGATGCATTATTACGGTTTTCATCACCGTCTGTTTCGCTGGCGACGTTCCGGCATGAGCGCCACCTGGTGTGCGCTGTTGCTGATGGTGCTGGCGAATCTTTGGTATATGCCCTGGGAGTTGGTTTTCTCCCTGCGTTAGCGCACAATACGCCACTTTCTTTTTCCCGGATTTTTACGTTATGTCTCACCGCGACACGCTATTTTCTGCCCCTATCGCCAGACTGGGCGACTGGACCTTTGATGAACGGGTAGCTGAAGTCTTCCCGGATATGATCCAGCGTTCCGTTCCCGGCTATTCCAATATTATTTCCATGATTAGTATGTTAGCCGAGCGCTTCGTTCAACCTGGTACGCAGGTTTACGATCTGGGTTGTTCTCTGGGCGCGGCGACGCTCTCGGTGCGTCGCAACATTCATCATGATAATTGCAAAATTATTGCCATCGACAACTCCCCGGCGATGATTGAACGCTGCCGTCGTCATATTGACGCCTATAAAGCCCCTACGCCAGTAGACGTCATTGAAGGTGATATTCGCGATATCGCCATTGAAAACGCATCGATGGTGGTGCTGAATTTTACCCTGCAATTCCTGGAACCTTCCGAGCGCCAGGCATTACTGGATAAAATTTATCAAGGACTGAACCCGGGCGGCGCGCTGGTGCTTTCGGAAAAATTCAGTTTCGAAGATGCCAAAGTTGGTGAACTGTTGTTCAACATGCACCACGACTTTAAACGTGCCAACGGTTACAGCGAACTGGAGATCAGCCAGAAGCGCAGCATGCTGGAAAACGTGATGCTGACCGATTCCGTGGAAACCCATAAAGCACGCCTGCATAAAGCCGGTTTTGAGCATAGCGAGCTGTGGTTCCAGTGCTTTAACTTTGGTTCACTGGTGGCATTAAAAGCAGAGGACGCTGCATGATCGACTTTGGTAACTTTTATTCTCTGATTGCCAAAAATCATCTTTCACACTGGCTCGAAACGCTGCCCGCGCAGATTGCTAACTGGCAGCGCGAGCAGCAGCACGGGCTGTTTAAGCAGTGGTCCAACGCGGTGGAATTTCTGCCTGAAATTAAACCGTATCGTCTGGATTTATTGCATAGCGTAACCGCCGAAAGCGAAGAGCCACTGAGCACCGGGCAAATTAAACGCATTGAAACGCTTATACGGAACCTGATGCCATGGCGCAAAGGGCCGTTCTCACTGTATGGCGTCAACATCGATACCGAATGGCGTTCCGACTGGAAATGGGATCGTGTTCTGCCCCATCTTTCTGATTTAACCGGACGCACCATTCTGGATGTCGGCTGCGGCAGCGGTTATCACATGTGGCGCATGATTGGCGCAGGCGCGCACCTCGCGGTGGGGATCGACCCTACGCAACTGTTTCTGTGCCAGTTTGAAGCGGTGCGTAAACTACTGGGTAACGATCAGCGCGCACATTTGTTACCGTTAGGTATTGAACAGCTTCCGGCACTGAAAGCCTTTGATACCGTCTTTTCGATGGGCGTGCTTTACCATCGCCGTTCGCCGCTGGAGCATCTCTGGCAGTTGAAAGATCAACTGGTGAATGAGGGTGAACTGGTGCTGGAAACGCTGGTTATTGATGGCGATGAGAACACGGTGCTGGTACCAGGCGATCGTTACGCGCAAATGCGTAATGTCTATTTCATCCCTTCCGCGCTGGCGCTGAAAAACTGGCTGAAGAAGTGTGGTTTTGTAGATATCCGCGTTGTGGATGTGTGCGTTACCACTACTGAAGAGCAGCGACGCACTGAATGGATGGTTACCGAATCTCTGTCCGATTTCCTCGACCCACATGATCCGAGTAAGACAGTTGAAGGTTATCCTGCGCCTAAACGCGCGGTGCTGATTGCGCGCAAGCCGTAAAGGTCTGGTATTACTGCCGGATGCAGCGTGAATGCCTTATCCGGCCTACAAACCCTTGCTAATTCAATCTATTGCAGGGACTATGTAGGCCTGATAAGCATAGCGCATCAGGCAGTTTTACGTTTGCATAACCTCAGCGCCCGTTTCCGGGCGCTATTCACTTCTTACGCCTGAACAGCAGGCTTATCAAATGCCGTTCACTTCGGTGCGTTACCCGTATATTTTTCGATATACACCAGCGCAGAGTTACCGGCACAGGCATTTGCCAGCTGCGAGCTGGGGATATCCGCCGTTAACACGTTCGCACTGCCGTTTTTACACAAGCCATTTTCCAGATCTGGCCATGCACCTTCATGCACGCATACCACGCCTTTTTTGATCCCGTCAGTCACCACCGCGCCTGTCAGAATCTGACCACGTTTGTTCCACACACGCACCAGATCACCATTCGCAATACCAAAGCGAGCAGCATCTTCGGTATGAATAGTGATTGGTTCACGATCTGCAACCGCATATTTTTTACGCAGTTCCGCATAGTTAAGCTGACTATGTAAACGGTGTGCCGGATGTGCGGTCAGAAGCTGCAACTGCTTCTCGTCGGCGGTACCCTTCCACTCATCAGGCGCAAGCCAGGTTGGGTGTGCCGGGCAATCCTTATAGCCAAATTTTTCCAGCGTTTTGGAGTAAATCTCAATTTTGCCGCTTGGCGTACCCAGCGCATTTTTCATCGGATCGGCGCGGAAATCAGCATAACGAACGTACTGTTCGTTCTTCTCGCTGCGGCGCATTTCGATCAGTTTATTTTGCTGCCAGAAGGCATTAAACATCGGCATAGTCACGCGTTGCGCACGGGCACCTTTCTGAGCGGCATCATAGAAAAATTTCAGCCACGCCATTTCATCTTTACCTTCGGTATAGATCTCTTTTCCGCCAGGTTTCAGTAATTCCGCAAGATCGGCAAACACATCAAAATCGTTTCGCGCTTCAAATTGCGGAGCGACAGCCTGCTTCATCGGCACAATATGCTGGTTGCTGTAATCAACGGTCATCGTCAAGTCATTGCGCTCAAACGATGTGGTGATCGGTAATACGATATCTGCATGTTTAGCAGCTGCGGTCCAGTAGCATTCAGAAACGACGATCATCTCCGGTTTCTGCCATGCTTTAATCAGACGATTAGTATCCTGGTGATGGGTAAAGTTACCGCCACCCGCCCACCAGATCATTTTGATATTCGGATACGTTTGCTCTTTACCGTTATGCTGATATTTGCCGCCAGGATTTTCCAGCGCATCGACGATACGGGCAACAGGAATCGCCCTCATTCCGCCATCATCAGCGGCCTCGCTGGCCTGTCCGGCAATCGCCGCAGACATTTCCGGCAGCACGCCGCCAACACGTGTCGGGTTGCCACCATTGGAGTAATGATAAGAGAAACCAAAACCGCCGCCCGGTGTACCAATCTGCCCTAACACCGCCGCCAGCGTCACCAGCATCCAGTGTTTCTGTTCACCATATTGCTGGCGCTGAATTCCCCAGCCTGCCATCAGCATTGTGCGATTCGCCGCCATCAGTTCAGCGAGTTTGACTATCTGCGCTTCCGGTACGCCAGTAATTTCCGCCGCCCAGGCCGCGCTCTTCGGCGTATTATCGCTCTTACCTCTCAGATACTCTTCAAACTGCGGATACCCGGTAGTGTATTTTTCAAGGAACACTTTATCGTGTTTGCCTTGTGTCATCAGGGTATGCGCAATCCCTAACATCAGTGCCACGTCGGTGCCCATATTCGGCGCGATCCAGGTGGCATTATCGCCAAAGAAGTCGATGGTTTCGGAGCGGATAGGATCAATGGCAATCACTGGTTTGCCAGATTTTTTTAGCTGATGGAAGTATTCCAGCCCTTGCTCATCGGTACTGCTCCAGGCAATTTTTAAGGTATTCAGCGGGTTCATCCCCCACGCACCACAACCTGGCTGTTTTCCAGAATCAGCGGCCAGGAGGTCTGCTGTTCATACACCTCTACAGAACCGACCACATGCGGCATGATCACCTGTGCCGCCCCGGTTGAATAATCGCCGCTATGCCCGGAATAACCGCCCGCCAGGTTCATATAACGTTGCAGTAAGGTTTGCGCTTTATGCAACACGCCAGAAGAGCGCCAGCCGTATGATCCGGCAAAAATAGCCGATGGTCCGTTAGCTTTGCGAATGCGATCGTGTTGCTCATGAATCAGTTTTAATGCTTGTTCCCAGCTCACCTGTACATAGGTATCTTCACCACGACCTTTCGTCGGTTGCAGTGGATTATCGAGATAGCTTTTTCTCACCATCGGATGCTGAATACGCGTCGTGGTGTGTACCTGATCCGCCGCCGTAGACTGTAAGGAATTCGGTATGGTTTTCGCCAGCGCGCCTGTTGAAGAAACAATCTTGCCGTCCTTCACTTCTACGTTCATCGCTCCCCAACGTCCCGCGGTGAGGATTTTACCGCCCTTCTCTTCTGCCCATGCGGGGAGCGGTGCTGCCGATGTCACCACCAGCGCTCCAGCGGCAATACCGCTGTGTTTAATAAATTCACGTCTTGTTAATGTCATAACTTCCTCCCTGATCAACGAGGATCACTGTTTCTCGGTAATATCTTTGGCGTTGTACTGGAAATACCGCGTTAAAATGTCCAGTTCGTTTTCGCTCATGCTGGTTCGTGCCCCCATTCCTTTGGCAATGGACGGCCACGCATTGACGGTGTAATGGTCGGCGGCAATAGGGGCATGACAACCAGCGCAATAGGTATCGTCAAGTTTTTCAGCGTATTGCCATAGCGGTTTACGGTCCGCTAATCCGGGATCGGTAAGCGCACCCTGTAAAGACGCCTGACGCCATTGATTGCCGTATTCGTCAGCCTGCCATTCCCCGTTTAGCGTGAGCGCCTTGATACCTTCTTCACTTAATGTGGCTAGCGCCAGCCGTTGACCTGCCGCCAGGTAGAGCGTGTTTTCACTACCCTGCATTTGATAACCCTGCAACAGAACGATCGGCTGTTTGCCACTGGCATCAACGACGGTGAGATCGGTACCAGGATTCACGGTTGCCAGCTCGCCTATGCGAGAAGTTTTGAAAGGATAAATATGTGCGCCATTAGTCACTGAAGTAGCGGCCTGACTTTCCAGCTCATGCGCCGCGTTGTCATCCATTTTTATTTCTGGCGGAAAATGGGCAATGCCTTTATGACAATCGATACAGGTTTCGCCGCCCTTTTGTGCTTTGTTATGCATTTTCTGCGCAGATTCACTTTGCGAGGCAATATCCATGGCATCAAAAGAATGGCAACTACGGCACGTTGCAGAGTCAGTTGCTTTTAATTCTTTCCATACTGTTTCGGCCATTTCCTGGCGATGTGTTTCGAACTTATCGTCACTGTCTATTTTGCCGCTAACAAATTCATGATAAATATCTTTAGATGCTTTTAATTTAGCAAATAAATAATCCATCCCTGACTTTGGAATATGGCAATCTGCACATTCCGCACGTATCCCTTTCTGGTTCGAAAAGTGGACAGTTCCCTGATATTCCTCAAAAGGTTTACTCATCGAGTGGCAGGAAAGGCAAAATGCTGTATCCGACGTTTTATGTAAGGCTTTTTGCGCCAGCAATAACCCGCCGCCACCAACCACAACCGCTATCAGCAAAAACAATAACCCAATGCGTTTTTTCCCTCGCATAGATTCCTCTAAATAAATTCCAGAACACCGAAATCATTGGATAATTAAATACACAACGAATTAACCGCTTGCATAACTCGGCACAACACTGCCTGAAATAATCGATAAAGAATATGATTTATTACAATGTAATCATTAATTGGGTGATGACTCCAACTTACTGATAGTGTTTTATGTTCAGATAATGCCCGATGACCTTGTCATGCAGCTCCACCGATTTTGAGAACGACAGTGACTTCCGTCCCAGCCTTGCCAGATGTTGTCTCAGATTCAGATTATGTCGCTCAATGCGCTGAGTGTAACGCTTGCTGATAACGTGCAGCTTTCCCTTCAGGCGTGATTCATACAGCGGCCAGCCATCCGTCATCCATACCACGACCTCAAAGGCCGACAGCAGGCTCAGAAGACGCTCCAGTGTGGTCAGAGTGCGTTCACCGAAGACGTGCG
>NZ_MECT01000115.1:0-6500 GCF_001722145.1 Shigella sp. FC1544 | reverse complement strand
GGCTACGTCGGTGCTAAATCACGTCAGCGCTGGCTGTTTTACGCGTATGACAGGATACGGAGGACGGTTGTGGCGCACGTCTTCGGTGAACGCACTCTGGCCACACTGGAGCGTCTTCTGAGCCTGCTGTCGGCCTTTGAGGTCGTGGTATGGATGACGGATGGCTGGCCGCTGTATGAATCACGCCTGAAGGGAAAGCTGCACGTTATCAGCAAGCGTTACACTCAGCGCATTGAGCGACATAATCTGAATCTGAGACAACATCTGGCAAGGCTGGGACGGAAGTCACTGTCGTTCTCAAAATCGGTGGAGCTGCATGACAAGGTCATCGGGCATTATCTGAACATAAAACACTATCAGTGAGTTGGAGTCATTACCCGATCGCCATTATGATCATGGCATATTCAGTGATTGGTTTAATCTCTGCGCTGAAAATGCCAGAGGTGAAAGACCGTGATTTAAGTGCGCTGGAAGACGCTGCGGAAGATCAACCGCGTGTTGTAAGAGCTGCGCAACCTTCCAGAAGTCTGTAAACCCTCAATCCCTTCTCTTACCGGAGAGGGGATTTTTATTCATATAACAAAACATATAGCTTGCCATATTTAAATTTAAGGAATTGTTATGGGAAATAATTTGTTATCAGCAAAAGCGACACTCCCTGTTTATGATCGTAATAACCTAGCCCCAAGAATTGTTCATTTAGGCTTTGGTGCATTTCACTGTGCGCATCAGGGCGTGTATGCCGATATTCTTGCTACAGAACATTTCAGTGACTGGGGATATTATGAGGTCAACTTAATCGGCGGCGAACAGCAAATTGCCGATTTACAACAGCAAGATAATCTTTATACCGTTGCGGAAATGTCGGCCGATGCGTGGACGGCTCGCGTCGTTGGCGTCGTTAAAAAAGCCTTGCACGTACAGATGGATGGCTTAGAAACCGTGTTGGCTGCGATGTGTGAACCGCAAATCGCGATTGTCTCTCTGACAATCACCGAAAAAGGGTATTTCCACTCTCCGGCGACCGGACAGTTAATGCTCGATCACCCGATGGTCGCTGCCGACGTGCAAAATCCCCACCAGCCGAAAACAGCAACAGGGGTGATTGTTGAGGCGCTGGCCCGCCGTAAAGCGGCAGGACTTCCCGCATTTACCGTCATGTCATGTGACAACATGCCAGAAAACGGTCATGTTATGCGTGACGTTGTCACTTCATACGCGAAAGCTGTTGATGTAAAACTGGCACAATGGATCGAAGATAACGTGACTTTCCCATCAACAATGGTGGACCGTATTGTGCCCGCAGTGACAGAGGATACGCTGGCGAAAATCGAACAACTTACCGGTGTGCGCGATCCTGCGGGCGTTGCCTGTGAACCTTTCCGCCAGTGGGTAATAGAAGATAACTTTGTTGCCGGACGTCCAGAATGGGAAAAAGCGGGAGCCGAACTGGTTAGTGATGTGCTGCCTTATGAAGAGATGAAGTTGCGCATGCTCAACGGCAGTCATTCATTCCTGGCGTATTTGGGTTATCTTGCCGGATATCAGCACATTAATGACTGCATGGAAGATGAACATTATCGTTATGCGGCGTATGGCTTGATGTTGCAGGAACAAGCGCCGACGCTGAAAGTGCAGGGCGTTGATTTGCAAGATTACGCTAACCGATTAATTGAACGCTATAGCAATCCGGCGTTACGTCATCGAACCTGGCAGATTGCGATGGATGGTAGCCAGAAATTGCCACAGCGGATGTTGGATTCTGTTCGCTGGCATCTGGCGCATGACAGCAAGTTCGATCTGCTGGCGCTGGGCGTCGCGGGTTGGATGCGTTATGTCGGTGGTGTTGATGAACAGGGAAATCCGATAGAAATCAGTGACCCACTGTTACCTGTTATTCAGAAGGCTGTACAAAGTAGTGCCGAAGGGAAAGCGCGCGTCCAGTCATTGCTGGCGATTAAGGCAATCTTTGGTGATGATTTGCCAGACAATAGCTTGTTTACTGCAAAAGTGACGGAAGCGTACTTGTCTTTATTAGCGCATGGAGCGAAAGCGACCGTGGCGAAATATTCCGTGAAGTAAAAAAAGCAATGCCGCCATCGGCGGCATTCACACACTTAGTTCATGCCGAGACGAATCAGGTCCAGAGGTGCCAGTTTCTCTTCACAACCTTCAACAACTACGGTTTTTCCGCGGCGGATTTGCTCAGCGGTCAGACCTTCAGTATCAATCGACAGGATCTTGCCAGTGTGACCGGTGCCGCTAACCATAACACGGCTGCCAGTGGTGATTGCGTTACGGTTACGATCGTAGGTCGTCATAGGTGTTTTCTCCTTTCTGATTTACAGTCGAAGCCCACGTAACGGGCGCAATATAAATACTCCTGTCGAGTGAAATATTTTTTGTTTTTGATCAAGCTCACATCTTTTTTGATGCATGCATGAGCCGTAAGGCGGGGGGAAAAGCCTCTCATCCCGGATGGGATGAGAGTAAATGAATTACTCTTCGCTAAACCAGTCGCTGTTTTCCTGGCGGATCTGGCGCACGGATTCGCTGATTTCCTGCAAATGTTGCGTCATTGCACGTTCTACCGCATCGCCATCACGTTTTTGCAGGGCAGAGAAAATATCAAGATGCTGGCGTAACAGCATTTCTGGTGGAGAAACATGGTCGAAACTCATATAGCGCACGCGATCAACGGTCGCTTTCAGGTTCTCAATGGTATCCCACGCCAGTTGACAGTCGGAAATCTGCGTCAGGAGTTGATGGAAGTTGTCATCAAGTTCAAAAAAATCATCCAGTTGCTTGCGCTCAATGGCAATGCGTTGCTGGTGAAGATTTTGTTCCAGTTGGTAGCACTGGCTTTCGGTAATCATGCTCGCCGCCCGACGCGCCACCGCGTACTCAATGGCCTGACGGATAAAACTGCCGTTGCGCACCTGGGCCATGGAAATTTTGTTGACGTAGCTGCCACGCTGTGGACGAATTTGAATCAGGCCGTTTTCCGCCAGTTTAATAAAGGCTTCACGAACCGGCTGGTGTGACACATTGAAACGAACAGAAACTTCTTTTTCCGACAACGGTGTGCCTGGAGCAATCAGGCAATGGACAATGTCGCGACGAAGGATACGATAAATTTGCTGATTGACAGGCTGTGTGGGATCAAGTTGCGTTTCGACGGTCATTCGTTCTTGCTTGTGAGTGAGTTAACTGCATGAGTCTACCACTTTTTTGTGACAAGCAATAACCCGGCAGTTATGCCGGGTATAAAAATTACTGACGGTGGACATTCAGTCCGGCATAGCTTTGGGTAACCGGCATTATTTCCAGGGTATTGATATTGACGTGAGCAGGCAGCGTTGACACCCACCAAACGGCTTCGCTGACATCTTCTGGCGTCAATGCAACGGTATTTTGATAGGTTTTTTCCGCTTTACCGTCATCGCCTTTAAAGCGGACATTGGAAAACTCGGTGCCACCCACCAGACCCGGTTCGATGTCGGTGACGCGCACCGCCGTACCATGCAGGTCCGTACGCAGATTCAGGCTAAACTGACGAACAAACGCTTTCGTCGCACCGTAAACGTTACCACCGGCATAAGGCCAGCTACCTGCCGTTGAGCCAATGTTAATAATATGACCATGATTACGTTCAACCATACCCGGTAAGACGGCGCGCGTCATATATACCAGGCCTTTGTTGTTGGTATCAATCATCGTTTCCCAGTCTTCAACGCTGGCTTTATGCGCAGGCTCCATGCCCAACGCCAGGCCGGCATTATTTACCAGGATATCAATATTGCACCACTCGGCAGGAAGCGATGCCAGCATCTCTTCAATAGCGGCGCGGTTGCGAACGTCCAGTTGGGCGATGTACAGATTATCTCCCAGTTCGTCTTTTAACTCCTGCAACCGTTCCTGGCGACGGCCAGTGGCGATAACTTTATGCCCTTGTTGAATAAAACGACGAGTAATGCATTCACCAAAACCTGCCGTTGCTCCAGTTACTAAAACGATCATCTCACTGTTCCTCAACGCTTTTGTGTGTCAATAACATAGCACGTGATGCTTAAGAGCGGGTAATACTGGTTTGTAAGATTGCACTCCGTTATCAGTAAGCCTACGCTATGGAACACCTCGCGTTCAGGAGAAGAAAATGACAACAATGAATCCTTTCCTTGTGCAAAGCACACTACCGTATCTGGCTCCCCATTTTGATCAAATTGCCAATCATCACTATCGCCCGGCATTCGATGAGGGAATGCAGCAAAAGCGGGCAGAAATTGCTGCCATCGCGCTTAACCCGCAAACGCCTGATTTCAACAATACTATTCTGGCACTGGAACAAAGCGGAGAATTACTTACCCGCGTTACCAGCGTCTTTTTTGCGATGACTGCGGCGCATACCAATGATGAATTACAGCGTCTTGATGAACAGTTTTCCGCTGAACTGGCGGAACTGGCTAATGATATCTATCTGAACGGTGAATTATTCGCGCGGGTAGATGCTGTCTGGCAGCGCCGTGAATCCCTGGGGCTTGATAGTGAATCCATCCGCCTGGTGGAGGTGATTCATCAACGTTTTGTCCTTGCCGGAGCCAAACTTGCGCAAGCTGATAAAGCAAAATTAAAAGTACTGAATACAGAAGCTGCGACCCTGACCAGCCAGTTTAACCAGCGATTACTGGCAGCAAATAAATCCGGCGGTCTGGTTGTGAACGATATCGCGCAGCTGGCAGGAATGAGTGAGCAAGAGATTGCGCTGGCGGCAGAGGCGGCTCGCGAGAAAGGTCTGGATAACAAATGGCTGATTCCGCTGCTGAATACCACCCAACAACCGGCGCTTGCCGAGATGCGCGATCGTGCGACGCGTGAAAAACTGTTTATTGCGGGCTGGACGCGAGCGGAAAAAAATGATGCCAATGATACCCGCGCTATCATTCAACGTCTGGTAGAGATTCGCGCACAGCAGGCGAAACTGCTTGGTTTTCCTCATTATGCCGCATGGAAAATCGCCGATCAGATGGCAAAAACGCCAGAAGCAGCACTCAACTTTATGCGGGAAATTGTTCCAGCGGCGCGTCAACGTGCTAGCGATGAATTAGCCTCCATACAGGCGGTTATCGATAAGCAGCAAGGCGGGTTTAGCGCGCAGCCGTGGGACTGGGCATTTTATGCCGAACAGGTACGGCGGGAGAAATTGGATCTTGATGAGGCGCAGCTCAAGCCATATTTTGAATTAAACACGGTGTTGAATGAAGGTGTATTCTGGACCGCGAATCAGCTCTTCGGTATTAAGTTTGTCGAACGTTTTGATATTCCTGTCTACCATCCTGACGTTCGTGTGTGGGAAATTTTTGATCATAATGGCGTGGGACTGGCGTTATTTTACGGTGATTTCTTCGCCCGTGATTCAAAAAGCGGCGGTGCATGGATGGGCAATTTTGTTGAGCAATCAACGCTTAATGAAACGCATCCGGTAATTTATAACGTTTGCAATTATCAGAAACCCGCTGCCGGTGAGCCTGCGTTGTTACACTGGGATGATGTCATAACCTTATTCCATGAATTTGGTCATACGCTGCACGGCCTTTTTGCCCGCCAGCGTTATGCCACGCTTTCCGGCACCAACACGCCGCGTGATTTTGTCGAATTTCCGTCGCAAATCAACGAACACTGGGCAACGCATCCGCAGGTATTCGCTCGCTACGCCCGGCATTATCAGAGCGGGGCAGCAATGCCTGACGAACTGCAACAGAAAATGCGTAATGCCAGCCTGTTCAACAAAGGGTATGAGATGAGCGAACTGCTTAGCGCCGCACTTCTCGATATGCGCTGGCATTGCCTGGAAGAAAACGAAGCAATGCAGGATGTCGATGATTTTGAATTGCGGGCGCTGGTGGCGGAAAATATGGATCTTCCTGCTATACCGCCACGCTATCGCAGCAGTTATTTCGCCCATATTTTTGGTGGCGGATATGCTGCAGGTTATTACGCTTATCTGTGGACGCAAATGTTGGCCGATGATGGTTACCAGTGGTTTGTTGAGCAGGGCGGATTAACGCGTGAAAATGGGCAGCGTTTTCGCGAGGCGATCCTTTCCAGAGGTAACAGCGAAGATCTGGAACGCCTGTATCGACAATGGCGCGGTAAGGCTCCTCAGATTATGCCGATGCTGCAACATCGTGGCTTGAATATATAAACACCACCAATGGCTGGCCTGGAGATATCGCCAGGCCAGCCTGGTTATAGCAGTAATTGCAGCAGCTGGACGAGGGCAGGTAATGCTGCCAACTTACTGATTTAGTGTATGATGGTGATTTTAAGGTGCTTGCGTGGCTTCCATTTCCATCAGATGTCCTTCCTGCTCCGCTACTGAAGGCGTGGTGCGTAACGGCAAAAGCACTGCCGGACATCAGCGCTATCTCTGCTCTCATTGCCGTAAAACATGGCAACTACAGTTCACTTACACCGCCTCTCAGCCCGGTACGCACCAGAAA
>NZ_MECT01000114.1:0-6504 GCF_001722145.1 Shigella sp. FC1544 | reverse complement strand
CTGTATGAATCCCGCCTGAAGGGAAAGCTGCACGTAATCAGCAAGCGATATACGCAGCGAATTGAGCGGCATAACCTGAATCTGAGGCAGCACCTGGCACGGCTGGGACGGAAGTCGCTGTCGTTCTCAAAATCGGTGGAGCTGCATGACAAAGTCATCGGGCATTATCTGAACATAAAACACTATCAATAAGTTGGAGTCATTACCTACCGCTATTTCTTTAATCAGCGAAGATCCCCTCGCTGATTAAAATATTTAGAGAAAGACAGGGAAGGCGGAATGATGGCACTGATATGACAAAGTGAATTCCGTATTCAAACATAAGGAACCCGCAAAAAGGCTACAGTTGCCTACTGGCTGACCAAAGGGGATCGCGTGGGTATAGCCTTCCTGCTGGCATGCGCGATCGGCGATCCCGCGACTGACATAACGATCGGTATGGGCATGCTGCAAAAAAGCCTGGTCATAAACCAACCGTACAATACCTGTTGCCGCGTCAACTTCGCTCACATGGGCCTGGCGAGTAACCGTACACCCCGCCAGCGTTATTAATGAAAGAGTCAGAATCAGAAGTCTCATGGTCCAGCCAGAAGAGTAAAAGAAAGCACTATTTTACGCGTTACAGCGCTGCGACAATGACCGGAAAAGACGCCTGGCAGGCGCTATTTCTTGCCATCTGTAGGTGTCAGAAATGGGGGGGCTGTTTTTTGATTATCATTTTTATAACATTAAGGGGGTATTTGTGTGATTTTCATCACATAAAGATTGATTTTTGTGATGGTTGTCATATTATAAGCGCAAAGAAAATAACACATGTATAACAAATGGTCGGAGTGCCGCGATGAAACTGCGCAAGATCCTGAAAAGTATGTTCAATAACTATTGCAAGACGTTCAAAGACGTACCGCCAGGCAATATGTTCCGATAACAAAAAACCTGCTCCGGCAGGTTTTTTTGTGTCCTGATGACGGTGGATGTGACTATCGCTGAAGATGTGAAGCCGCTACTATAACGGCTTTCAAAATGCTATCAGGAGTTTACGATGTCCCAGCCGCTGAATGCCGATCAGGAACTGGTTTCTGATGTGGTTGCTTGCCAGTTGGTTATCAAACAAATTCTGGATGTTCTCGATGTAATCGCGCCCGTTGAAGTTCGTGAAAAAATGTCCAGTCAGCTGAAGAATATCGACTTTAGTAACCATCCCGCCGCCGCAGACCCGGTCACCATGCGGGCAATCCAAAAAGCCATCGCGCTGATTGAACTCAAGTTTACCCCACAAGGCGAATCCCATTAAAAAACCGCTGCTTCAAAAAGATGAGGCAGCGGTTTCTCAAAAACTTCATCGGCGCAATGCATTAGCGCGATGTATGATCAATGCAGCTGATGCGACACGACATTCAGAACATGTTGGTCGGTCTGCACTGGGCACATACCAGCAAGTTTCGCACTGCGCACTTCATCAAGAATGGTTTGCAGCAACAGACCATCATGCTGCTGTTCTTTTTCCAGATCGCGCAGGAAATTGACGGTTGAATCATCATTCAGTTCTTTCGCTTCATCGGCTAACTGTGCCAACGTACTAGAACGTTGCTCGTATTCTTCCATCGTTTTTTGGAACAGTTCTTCCAGAGAGTTCAGTTTTTCACCGGGAACATCAATGGCTTTAACGATGGGGGTAGCGCCGACACTCTTCATAAAGTTAAACATGCGCATCATTTGGGTCACATTACTCTGTGCCTGGGCGCGAAGGAAAGTGGCGGTGCCGTTCAGACTCTGTTCAGAACACCAGTTACTCAGGTGAAGGTAGAGATTGGATGCGTAAAACTCGCGGTTCATTTGAGAGTTGAGTTTGAGAAGCATTCCAGCGGTTGCCATACCTAATATCCTTATATCCAGAAGTGGAGAGGTGCAAGATAAATCAAAACACCATAATTACTGTTTGCAGAATAATTCCTTTCTGCCGGTCCGAAATGTGATCGTGGAGTCAATTCTGACGATGATCTGAAATAAGAATAACGTCTGAACGGGTATAAGAAAATGCTTAAATCATCAAGTTTATATATTTTTACATTTCATTGATGAAATGATGATTTTATAAAACGTTTTTTCATTTTTGCGAGATGGCTCTCATTATACGTGTTCTGTTAATTAATGAGCACAGTGATAATTAATGGCGAAATGAATGACGTGCATTTTCCACATCTTTGAGTTGCGGTTATTACACCATTTCAAAAACTCAACGCCAGGTAATGCGGCCTATTGACTGGTTAAAAAGAAGACATCCCGCATGGGTACCAAAGACAACAAGGATTTCCAAGCTAATCTTATGGATTAATCTGCTGTGCATTCGACAATTTGTCTGACAAATTGGCTTCCCCTTATGTCTTTTCCCGCTAAATTTATGCACGTTCTCACTGTAATTCTGCGATGTGATATTGCTCTCCTATGGAGAATTAATTTCTCGCTAAAACTATGTCAACACGGTCACTTATCTTTTAGTTAAAAGGTAATGCTTTGTTTTCCGATTAATTTAACGAATGTCATTCGATTTTGCCCTACACAAAACGACACTAAAGCTGGAGAGAACCATGCACAAATTTACTAAAGCCCTGGCAGCCATTGGTCTGGCAGCCGTTATGTCACAATCCGCTATGGCGGAGAACCTGAAGCTCGGTTTTCTGGTGAAGCAACCGGAAGAGCCGTGGTTCCAGACCGAATGGAAGTTTGCCGATAAAGCCGGGAAGGATTTAGGGTTTGAGGTTATTAAGATTGCCGTGCCGGATGGCGAAAAAACATTGAACGCGATCGACAGCCTGGCTGCCAGTGGCGCAAAAGGTTTCGTTATTTGTACTCCGGACCCCAAACTCGGCTCTGCCATCGTCGCGAAAGCGCGTGGCTACGATATGAAAGTCATTGCCGTGGATGATCAGTTTGTTAACGCCAAAGGTAAGCCAATGGATACCGTTCCGCTGGTGATGATGGCGGCGACTAAAATTGGCGAACGTCAGGGTCAGGAACTGTATAAAGAGATGCAGAAACGTGGCTGGGATGTCAAAGAAAGCGCGGTGATGGTGATTACCGCCAACGAACTGGATACCGCCCGCCGGCGTACTACGGGATCTATGGATGCGCTGAAAGCGGCCGGATTCCCGGAAAAACAAATTTATCAGGTACCTACCAAATCTAACGACATCCCGGGGGCATTTGACGCTGCCAACTCAATGCTGGTTCAACATCCTGAAGTTAAACATTGGCTGATCGTCGGTATGAACGACAGCACCGTGCTGGGCGGCGTACGCGCGACGGAAGGTCAGGGCTTTAAAGCTGCCGATATTATCGGCATTGGCATTAACGGTGTGGATGCGGTGAGCGAACTGTCTAAAGTACAGGCAACCGGCTTCTACGGTTCCCTGCTGCCAAGCCCGGACGTACATGGCTATAAATCCAGCGAAATGCTTTACAACTGGGTAGCAAAAGACGTTGAACCGCCAAAATTTACCGAAGTTACCGACGTGGTGCTGATCACGCGTGACAACTTTAAAGAAGAACTGGAGAAAAAAGGTTTAGGCGGTAAGTAATTTGCCGGAAAAATTCCCCTCTGCATGATGCAGAGGGGGTGTGAACGACCAGTGATTCACGGAGACGTTATGCAACAGTCTACCCCGTATCTCTCATTTCGCGGCATCGGTAAAACGTTTCCCGGCGTTAAGGCGCTGACGGATATTAGTTTTGACTGCTATGCCGGTCAGGTTCATGCGTTGATGGGTGAAAATGGCGCAGGAAAATCAACTCTCTTAAAAAATCCTCAGCGGCAACTATGCGCCAACCACGGGTTCTGTAGTGATTAATGGGCAGGAAATGTCCTTTTCCGACACGACCGCAGCACTTAACGCGGGTGTGGCGATTATTTACCAGGAACTGCATCTCGTGCCGGAAATGACCGTCGCGGAAAACATCTATCTCGGCCAGCTGCCGCATAAAGGCGGCATTGTGAATCGCTCATTGCTGAATTATGAGGCGGGTTTACAACTTAAACATCTTGGTATGGATATTGACCCGGACACGCCGCTGAAATATCTCTCCATTGGTCAGTGGCAGATGGTTGAAATCGCCAAGGCGCTGGCGCGTAACGCTAAAATTATCGCCTTTGATGAGCCAACCAGCTCCCTTTCTGCCCGCGAAATCGACAATCTTTCCCGCGTTATTCGTGAACTGCGAAAAGAGGGGCGGGTGATCTTATACGTTTCTCACCGTATGGAAGAAATATTTGCCCTCAGCGATGCCATCACTGTCTTTAAAGATGGACGTTATGTCAAAACCTTTACCGATATGCAGCAGGTTGACCACGACGCGCTGGTGCAGGCGATGGTCGGGCGCGACATTGGCGATATCTACGGCTGGCAACCTCGTAGTTATGGCGAGGAGCGCCTGCGTCTTGATGCTGTGAAAGCACCAGGCGTGCGTACGCCAATAAGTCTGGCGGTTCGCAGTGGTGAAATTGTTGGGCTGTTTGGTCTGGTAGGGGCGGGGCGTAGCGAATTAATGAAAGGCTTGTTTGGCGGGACGCAAATCACCGCCGGTCAGGTTTATATCGACCAACAGCCGATCGATATTCGTAAACCGAGCCACGCCATTGCCGCAGGCATGATGCTCTGCCCGGAAGATCGCAAAGCGGAAGGCATTATTCCCGTGCACTCCGTTCGCGACAATATCAACATCAGTGCCAGACGCAAACATGTGCTCGGCGGTTGTGTAATCAACAACGGTTGGGAAGAAAACAATGCCGATCAGCACATTCGTTCGCTCAACATCAAAACGCCGGGCGCTGAGCAACTGATCATGAATCTCTCAGGCGGAAATCAGCAAAAAGCCATTCTGGGCCGCTGGTTATCGGAAGAGATGAAGGTCATTTTGCTGGATGAACCTACGCGCGGCATTGATGTTGGTGCTAAGCACGAAATATATAACGTAATTTATGCGCTGGCGGCGCAGGGTGTGGCGGTGCTGTTTGCCTCCAGCGACTTACCTGAAGTCCTCGGCGTTGCCGACCGGATTGTGGTGATGCGGGAAGGTGAAATCGCCGGTGAATTGTTACACGAGCAGGCAGATGAGCGTCAGGCACTGAGCCTTGCGATGCCTAAAGTCAGCCAGGCAGTTGCCTGAGTAAGGAGAGTATGATGTCTTCTGTTTCTACATCGGGTTCTGGCGCACCTAAGTCGTCATTCAGCTTCGGGCGTATCTGGGATCAGTACGGCATGCTGGTGGTGTTTGCGGTGCTCTTTATCGCCTGTGCCATTTTTGTCCCAAATTTTGCCACCTTCATTAATATGAAAGGGTTGGGCCTGGCAATTTCCATGTCGGGGATGGTGGCGTGTGGCATGTTGTTCTGCCTTGCTTCCGGTGACTTTGACCTTTCTGTCGCCTCCGTAATTGCCTGTGCGGGTGTCACCACGGCGGTGGTTATCAACCTGACTGAAAGCCTGTGGATTGGCGTGGCAGCGGGGTTGCTGCTTGGCATTCTCTGTGGCCTGGTCAATGGCTTTGTTATCGCCAAACTGAAAATAAATGCTCTGATCACAACACTGGCAACGATGCAGATTGTTCGAGGTCTGGCATACATCATTTCAGACGGTAAAGCGGTCGGTATCGAAGATGAAAGCTTCTTTGCCCTTGGTTACGCTAACTGGTTCGGTCTGCCTGCGCCAATCTGGCTCACCGTCGCGTGTCTGATTATCTTTGGTTTGTTGCTGAATAAAACCACCTTTGGTCGTAACACCCTGGCGATTGGCGGGAACGAAGAGGCTGCGCGTCTGGCGGGTGTACCGGTTGTTCGCACCAAAATTATTATCTTTGTTCTCTCTGGCCTGGTATCTGCGATAGCCGGAATTATTCTGGCTTCACGTATGACCAGTGGGCAGCCAATGACGTCGATTGGTTACGAGCTGATTGTTATCTCCGCCTGCGTTTTAGGTGGCGTTTCTCTGAAAGGAGGCATCGGAAAAATCTCATATGTGGTGGCGGGTATCTTAATTTTAGGCACCGTGGAAAACGCCATGAACCTGCTTAATATTTCTCCTTTCGCGCAGTACGTGATTTGCGGCTTAATCCTGCTGGCAGCGGTGATCTTCGACCGTTACAAGCAAAAAGCGAAACGCACTGTCTGATGCTTTTTTCTGCAACAATTTAGCGTTTTTTCCCACCACAGCCAACCGCCATAACGGTTGGCTGTTCTTCGTTGCAAATGGCGACCCCTGAGGTGTACTGGCAATAGCGGACACTACCATTTGTTCTTTTTTTAAGCAGCCATCTGATGATATTTTTCCCTGAAGGCTGCCGGGGAGATATTCCCCAGACGAGAGTGACGACGCTGACGATTGTAGAAAATCTCAATGTATTCCCGTATTACTGAGATGGCTTCATCCCGGTTATTAAAACGATAGTGGCTCAGGCTCTCATTTTTCAGCGTTCCCCAGAAGCTTTCCATCGGAGCGTTGTCGTAACAGT
>NZ_MECT01000113.1:0-6525 GCF_001722145.1 Shigella sp. FC1544 | reverse complement strand
ACGGTTGTGGCGCACGTCTTCGGTGAACGCACTCTGGCCACACTGGAGCGTCTTCTGAGCCTGCTGTCGGCCTTTGAGGTCGTGGTATGGATGACGGATGGCTGGCCGCTGTATGAATCACGCCTGAAGGGAAAGCTGCACGTTATCAGCAAGCGTTACACTCAGCGCATTGAGCGACATAATCTGAATCTGAGACAACATCTGGCAAGGCTGGGACGGAAGTCACTGTCGTTCTCAAAATCGGTGGAGCTGCATGACAAGGTCATCGGGCATTATCTGAACATAAAACACTATCAGTAAGTTGGAGTCATTACCCTATTGGCCATGATTTTTACCGAGCCTTTAGTGATAAATGAGAAAGTGACTATACGGGTAACTTAACGATTAATGAAAGGCCCAGTGCACGATGGGGAAGCTGGATCGCTATAACGGTCAATCAGGACGTTATTTTCCAGACTTTTTTATTTCCGTTGAAAAGAGACTTCGAGAAAACTGTCGTCTTTGCACTGATTCAAACTGAAGAAGCACTAAATCGTCGCCAGATAAATCAGGCGTTATTAAGTACGGGCGATTTGGCGCATGATGAATTCTAAATAAAAAATTGTTCGGAGGCTGCAATGCGTGTCAAACATGCAGTAGTTCTACTCATGCTTATTTCGCCATTAAGTTGGGCTGGAACCATGACTTTCCAGTTCCGTAATCCAAACTTTGGTGGTAACCCAAATAATGGCGCTTTTTTATTAAATAGCGCTCAGGCCCAAAACTCTTATAAAGATCCGAGCTATAACGATGACTTTGGTATTGAAACACCCTCAGCGTTAGATAACTTTACTCAGGCCATCCAGTCACAAATTTTAGGTGGGCTACTGTCGAATATTAATACCGGTAAACCGGGCCGCATGGTGACCAACAATTATATTGTCGATATTGCCAACCGCGATGGTCAATTGCAGTTGAACGTGACAGATCGTAAAACCGGACAAACCTCGACCATCCAGGTTTCGGGTTTACAAAATAACTCAACCGATTTTTAAGCCCCAGCTTCATAAGGAAAATAATCATGCAGCGCTTATTTCTTTTGGTTGCCGTCATGTTACTGAGCGGATGCTTAACCGCCCCGCCTAAAGAAGCCGCCAGACCGACATTAATGCCTCGTGCTCAGAGCTACAAAGATTTGACCCATCTGCCAGCGCCGACGGGTAAAATCTTTGTTTCGGTATACAACATTCAGGACGAAACCGGGCAATTTAAACCCTACCCGGCAAGTAACTTCTCCACTGCTGTTCCGCAAAGCGCCACGGCAATGCTGGTCACGGCATTGAAAGATTCTCGCTGGTTTATACCGCTGGAGCGCTAGGGCTTACAAAACCTGCTTAACGAGCGCAAGATTATTCGTGCGGCACAAGAAAACGGCACGGTTGCCATTAATAACCGAATCCCGCTGCAATCTTTAACGGCGGCAAATATTATGGTTGAAGGTTCGATTATCGGTTATGAAAGCAACGTTAAATCGGGCGGTGTTGGGGCAAGATATTTTGGGATCGGTGCAGACACGCAATACCAGCTCGATCAGATTGCCGTGAACCTGCGTGTCGTCAATGTGAGTACCGGTGAGATCCTCTCCTCGGTGAACACCAGTAAGACGATACTTTCCTATGAAGTTCAGGCCGGGGTTTTCCGCTTTATTGACTACCAGCGCTTGCTGGAAGGGGAAGTGGGTTACACCTCAAACGAACCCGTTATGCTGTGTCTGATGTCGGCTATCGAAACAGGGGTCATTTTCCTGATTAATGATGGTATCGACCGTGGTCTGTGGGATTTGCAAAATAAAGCAGAACGGCAGAATGACATTCTGGTGAAATACCGCCATATGTCGGTTCCACCGGAATCCTGACAGATAAAAAAGCCGGAATTATCATCCGGCATTTTACTGTTTAAGCGAAAGCGTGAGTGCCCCTCACGCTTTATTTTTGATTTCCTGCTCACGGTGAGCCGTCTTTGCACTACGCGCCGCCAGCCACAGGCCGCTGTTTTTCATTGCGTAACCAAATACCAGCCCAAGCGCCAGCGAAGGTAACACCAGTTTCCAGTCACCCTGCCCGGCAAACGTCGCGCATGCGCCTATAAACGTCCCCGGAACAAATGAAAGCAGCAGCTGTTTGGCCTGAATACACATCAGAAACGCCACAATACCGGTTATGACATAACCGAGAATTTCCAGATGTGGTGCCAGTGCACTACCGTAAATAATGACCATCGCCCACACCACGCCACTAAGCAGGGTTGCAGCGGAGATCGCCAGCCCTTTCAGCCCACCTTGCGGGCAGGCAAAGTAGGCCGTACAGCCCAGGAAGCCCGCCCAGCTTAGTAAGCCCAGGGAAACAGCCACCCATCCCCAGATACCGGAGAGAATACCTGTTGTGATTGCAATAGAGAGAAGTATGTTCATGCCGCGCATGATAGCAGAAAACGCGGCCATGAATGAGATCGAGCACACATTTTATGCAACAACAAATTATCTGTTGCAGTTATGAGTGACGATGATCACATTTACTCTTCAGAATCTTCTTCCAGCTCGTCCCACATTGCACTAATGGCATCACGGGTTAGCGGTGCCATGGTGCGCCAGAAAGGCGTGGTTGCATGGGCCTCCACTTTGCCGAGGAACGCACCACACCAGGGTAACAGATACTCACTGAACAGTGTTTCCAGTGCTTCGCTCTCATCTTCCGTTGACTGATCTTCCAGCCAGGAAGCCGCAAGCAGCAATGTGCCGATGTGATCGGCTGGCGTATCCGCCAGTGGCATCCCTCGTTCGGAAAGAAAAGCGCGCACTTCTGCTTCCGTTGCGTCCTCAACCCATGCGCTACGATATGGCGGCACGGCACATTCATCGCCGATAAACAACGCATTGTAATCGGCAGAGACTTGCGCCATATCACAGCTTTTCTGTAAACGCGTCAGTAACTCATCCTGCTCCAGTGGCCAGTTCGCAGCCAGTTTCCCCTCACGAATCAGGGTAAACAGCGGCACCAGTAAAGGATCTTGCGGTTGGCGGTAATAGAGCGAACCCAGCACACGACAGAGGATAGAAAACTCGTTCATTAATATATTTCCATTACTAGTAATTAAAGGTCTGCAAATTCCGCAATCGGTGCCATACCGCGAGATTCAAGGAAGTTCAGTAAGCGGCGCGGAGAAACATTCAAAATGCGCTCTGGCGGAAAATCTACCGCGTCGAGGATTTTAAGACACTCTTCAAATTCCCCCATGGTAAACGCGGTGTGAGAATCCGAGCCTAATGCCACCCAACCTCCAGCATCACGTACCGCTGCGGCTACCGCACGACAGTTGTCTTCACTGCCCTTACGTGAGTGTAAAAATGAAGAATTATTGATTTCCAGCGCCACCTGATGTTTCGCGGCTGCTTCAGCAACGGCTTTCACATCTATTTCATATTTGGGATTTCCGGGATGGCTTATTATATGCACATTGCCGCTGGCGATAGTGGCGATCATCGCTTGTGTATTGGTCGCTTTGTCATGTGGTGCAAAAACCGGCTCATGAAAACCGGCAATAATCAGATCCAGCGAGTCAAACATTTTACCGCTGCAATCAATTTCACCATCAACATTTTTAATGTTAGCTTCGATGCCGCGCAGGATCCCTACCCCATCAACCACTCGCGGCCAGATACGCATGTTAATGAAGTGCCAGTGATGCGGAGCATCTTCCATATCCGGGCCATGATCGGTGATCGCAAAAAGTTTAATGCCCTTTTGTTTGGCCTGGGCAATGTAATCACTCAATGTGCTATATGCATGTGTGCTGGCAACGGTATGCATATGAAGGTCGACGGGATACATAACTCTCTCCTGTATTCAATTCCCGCCAAGGATAGCAGGAATCCTGATGCTTTATTAGTAGCCGCGTGCGCGGTCGACTTGCCCGCAGACCCTCTCCCCTTTTTCGAGCTGGGCAATGGTGCGAGAAATGTACTCCACAGCTTCAGCGGGACGGGTAATCGCGGCGACATGTGGTGTTATCGTCACGTGTGGATGTTGCCAGAGCGGACTTTCAGGCGGTAAGGGTTCACGATTAAAAACATCCAACATTGCGCCTTTAACTTTGCCGCTATCCAGCGCCGCGAGCAGGTCATCTTCCACAACATGAACACCACGCGCCAGGTTGAGGAGATACGCGCCATCCGGTAATTTTTCGAGTAATTGTTGATTAATAATGCCGACGGTTTCAGGGGTATTCGGTAACAAATTAATCAATACCCGACATTGGCTCAGAAATGCAGACAGTTCTTCCCGTCCGGCAAAGCTTTGCACGCCAGGCCACGATTTACGGGTTCGACTCCAGCAACGCAGCGGAAAGCGCCAGGTTTGCAGACTCTGAGCAACTTTACTGCCCAGTACGCCTGCGCCCAAAATGCCGATGGTAAAATCTTCCCAATGATATTCAGGCAGCGGTTGCCAATGCGAACTATTTTGCTGGATGCGATAATCGTCAAAACGTCGAAACCAATGCAGCACCTGACTGACAGCATATTCCTGCATTTGCTCGCCCATACCAGTATCTTCCAGGCGAAAAAGTGGAACAGAAGGGTTCAGCATTTCAGGGTGTGCCTGTAGCTTGCTCAAAATAGAATCAACACCGGCCCCGAGTGCGAACACCGCTTTAAGATCGCGCCCTGCCAGCATTTCAACAGGAGGATGCCAGACTAAAGCATAATCAGCAGAGTCATTATCTCCGCTTTTCCATGCTCTGACTCTTGCCTGAGGAATAGCTTTGCGCAGTGCCTCAATCCACCATTGGGTATCGAACGTTGAGTGATAAAAGATGATATCCATACTGACTCCCGAAAAGCGTTGTGCGAAATTTATTCGCACTTATCGTTATGATCTACAAAGGCCACCAGCATAACAAATCCGTGGTCGGTGGCAAAAAAAGCAGATTTCGCTTATTAAAACCACACATTGATTGAAGTTTGAATAAACGCGCGATTTTTTCAAAAAGTTTGTTGACCTCAGGTCATGATTTCCCTAAATTAGCGCCCGTTCCAGCAAGACAGGAACAACAATTTGGTGAGGTGTCCGAGCGGTTGAAGGAGCACGCCTGGAAAGTGTGTATACGGCAACGTATCGGGGGTTCGAATCCCCCCCTCACCGCCATATTTAAAGAAGAGCTCGTACGAAAGTACGGGCTTTTTTTTCGTATATTGCACACACCGGGGGGATGAGAAGCCCCGACCGGGATCGACAACTGGCGACAGCCAGTTGGACAGACCGTGAACGCAGTGAGCGGGCTGCCCGCAGGGCGAGCGAAGCGAGTCAATCCCCCCCTCACCGCCATCTTTAAAGAAGAGCTCGTACGAAGGTACGGGCTTTTTTTCGTATATTGCACACACCGGGGGGATGAGAAGCCCCGACCGGGATACTTAGTTAATGCACCGATTCACTCTTTGTCGCCGCGACTAATGGGCGAATTTTGTCACGAGTCTCCCAGACCGGAGGAATTTCCTCCAATTTAGTGACAGAAGCTCGTACAAAAGGCACCCGTGCAAGAGTCATAATTGTATCCAACCAACGGTCACGAATAATGCGATCCGCCCTTTCATGACTCGGGTCATCCAGCTCAATAACACAGACTATTTTATTGTTCTTCTTTGAAACCAGAACATAATCCATTGCCATGCCATTATAACGCTTTCTTTCTTCTTCGCTAAACTCAGGTTGTTCTGGAAAGTTGATCAAGCGCCCCTGAGAGACCTGGCAATGGATATGACAATAATGTCCAAACCATTTTTCCAGATTATCGAAATACATTTTTTCACAACGAGTGATTAACCACTCTTTTCTTTCCAATAAAATACCTTCGGCAACCATTCCCTGAAATAACTCATCTCGCTCTTGCCAACGAGAGTCACGATAGGTTTTCTGCGGTATATAGCTCCTTGTCGACGCCTTAGCGGCAGGGGAAGTTGCAGATGAAGGGACGGGTTGCGATTTAGCGATGATTACCGATGAGGCAACTTTTCGGAGTGTCAATTTTCTGGCAACAGCAAAACCGGCGATAAATGCAATTGTCAAACAAGTTACAAAAGCCATAAAGCTCATAATTAATTTTCACCTATCCATGTTGATTATATTTCATTACCAATGTTACTCGCTGCAGCGTGTTACATGCCAACAATGCAACGATCAATATATAGTTAGTATCATGTTTTGATTATTACAACCATCCCTATTTAGCCATTGCGGCTTGCCTTCCACAAAAAAATAACAACACACAATATTAGCAAAGAATTAAGGTAATGACTCCAACTTATTGATAGTGTTTTATGTTCAGATAATGCCCGATGACTTTGTCATGCAGCTCCACCGATTTTGAGAACGACAGCGACTTCCGTCCCAGCCGTGCCAGGTGCTGCCTCAGATTCAGGTTATGCCGCTCAATTCGCTGCGTATATCGCTTGCTGATTACGTGCAGCTTTCCCTTCAGGCGGGATTCATACAG
>NZ_MECT01000112.1:0-6556 GCF_001722145.1 Shigella sp. FC1544 | reverse complement strand
GACATCAAGAGCGCGGTAGCCTTTTTTAATATTTCATTCTCCATTTCAATGCGTTGTAGCTTTTTCCTCAGCTTACGTATTTCGATTTGTTCTGGTGTTATCGGAGAGGCTTTTGGTGTTTTGCCCTGACGCTCATCACGCAGTTGTTTGACCCATCTTGTCATTGTGGAAAGGCCAACATCCATAGCTTTGGCGGCATCTGCCACCGTGTATTTCTGGTCAACAACCAGTTGAGCGGATTCGCGTTTAAACTCTGCGCTAAAATTTCTTTTTTTCATTGGAGCACCTGTGTTGTTCTGAGGTGAGCATATCACCTCTGTTCAGGTGGCCAAATTCAGTGTGCCACTTCAAAGAAGATAAGGTTAACGGGGTGAACGGTGTGGATTAAAGACGGGATAGCGATAACTAATAACCAAATCGACTAACCTGTTTTAGCAATAGTCTTTAACAACAAAATAGATTAACCAACCCAATGAAAAACAAATGAATTTAGCCAATCATTAAGATAAATCAGCGATTTTGCGCAACAAAGTCGTTTTAGATAATGCGAAAAAACAGCCTTTCCGGTACTCTACGGCGGTTTTATCGTCCTGTAGAGAAATTATGATGTCCACCACGTTATTTAAAGATTTCACCTTCGAAGCCGCTCACCGCTTACCACACGTCCCGGAAGGGCATAAATGTGGTCGCCTGCACGGGCATTCCTTTATGGTGCGACTGGAAATTACCGGGGAAGTCGATCCGCATACGGGCTGGATTATCGATTTCGCTGAACTAAAAGCGGCGTTTAAGCCAACTTATGAGCGCCTCGATCACCATTATCTCAATGATATTCCAGGTCTGGAAAACCCAACTAGCGAAGTTTTAGCAAAATGGATTTGGGATCAGGTTAAACCCGTTGTGCCGCTGTTAAGTGCGGTGATGGTAAAAGAAACCTGCACCGCTGGTTGTATCTATCGCGGCGAATGATAAGAGTGTGTCGGCGGTCAATTTCCCTTAAGTAACGCTATGTTAGGGTATTGTGTTCAGGATATCTGGGGCATGACATGGAAGACGACTGCGACATTATTATTATTGGTGCCGGTATTGCAGGCACGCTTGCGCGTTACGCTGCGCGCGAGCGGGTTTATCCGTTTTGTTACTGGAACGCGCTGAAATCCCCGGCAGCAAAAATCTTTCCGGCGGACGGTTATATACCCATGCACTCGCGGAACTCCTCCCTCAGTTTCATCTGACCGCGCCTCTTGAACGACGCATCACTCACGAAAGCCTTTCCCTGTTAACGCCCGATGGCGTAACGACGTTTTCCAGCTTACAGCCCGGCGGTGAATCCTGGAGTGTATTACGTGCACGGTTCGATCCGTGGCTGGTTGCCGAAGCCGAAAAAGAAGGTGTCGAATGTATCCCCGGAGCGACGGTGGATGCACTGTATGAAGAAAACGGCAGAGTCTGTGGCGTTATTTGTGGTGACGATATTCTCCGCGCCCGTTATGTGGTGCTGGCAGAAGGTGCCAACAGCGTCCTGGCTGAACGTCACGGGTTAGTGACTCGTCCTGCTGGCGAAGCGATGGCGTTGGGGATCAAAGAAGTGCTGTCGCTGGAAACATCCGCTATTGAAGAACGTTTTCATCTGGAGAATAACGAAGGCGCAGCGTTGCTGTTCAGCGGCGGAATCTGTGATGACTTACCCGGCGGCGCATTTCTTTATACTAATCAACAAACGCTCTCGTTAGGGATTGTTTGCCCGCTCTCTTCCCTTACGCAAAGTCATGTTCCGGCAAGCGAGCTGCTGACTCGCTTTAAAGCGCATCCGGCAGTGCGCCCGCTTATCAAAAACACGGAATCACTGGAGTATGGTGCGCATCTGGTGCCAGAAGGTGGCTTGCACAGTATGCCGGTGCAATACGCCGGTAACGGCTGGCAGCTGGTGGGCGATGCGTTGCGCAGTTGCGTCAATACCGGAATTTCCGTGCGCGGCATGGATATGGCGCTGACTGGCGCGCAGGCGGCACAAACGCTGATAAGCGCCTGCCAGCACCGCGAGCCGCAAAATCTGTTTGCGCTTTATCATCACAACGTAGAGCGCAGCCTGCTATGGGATGTTCTACAACGTTATCAGCATGTTCCGGCGCTTTTGCAACGCCCTGGCTGGTATCGGGCGTGGCCTGCGTTAATGCAGGATATTTCCCGCGATTTATGGGATCAGGGTGATAAACCTGTTCCACCGCTGCGCCAGTTATTCTGGCGTCATTTACGTCGTCATGGCCTGTGGCATCTGGCGGGCGATGTTATCAGGAGTCTGCGATGTCTGTAGCCCATAATCTCTGGCGCGTTGCTGATGCGCCGCACATTGTTCCGGCTGACTCCGTTGAGCGTCAGATGGTACAATGGTTGATTAACGCCTGTCCGGCAGGTCTTTTTTCGCTCACACCGGAAGGTGACTTACGCGTTGATTATCACGGCTGCCTGGAGTGTGGCACCTGCCGTTTGCTGTGCGACGAATCCACACTACAACAGTGGCGCTATCCGCCTTCCGGATTCGGCATCACCTACCGCTTTGGATAAATAATAAAGATAATTTATGCCCCTCTTACACCTGCTCCGCCAGAATCCGGTGATTGCTGCCGTTAAAGATAATGCCAACCTGCAACTGGCAATCGACTCTGAATGCCAGTTTATTTCCGTGTTGTACGGCAATATCTGCACCATCAGTAATATCGTTAAAAAGATTAAGAACGCCGGGAAATATGCTTTTATTCATGTTGATTTGCTGGAAGGCGCGTCAAATAAAGAAGTCGTGATTCAGTTTTTGAAACTGGTGACCGAGGCGGACGGCATTATCAGTACCAAAGCCTCAATGTTGAAAGCGGCAAGAGCGGAAGGTTTTTTCTGTATTCATCGCCTGTTTATTGTTGATTCAATTTCGTTTCACAACATTGATAAGCAAGTTGCGCAATCGAATCCGGATTGTATTGAGATCCTGCCAGGCTGTATGCCCAAAGTGCTGGGCTGGGTGACAGAGAAAATCCGCCAACCGCTGATTACCGGTGGGCTGGTGTGCGATGAAGAAGATGCGTGTAATGCGATTAACGCGGGTGTCGTGGCGCTTTCCACCACGAATACCGGGGTCTGGACGTTAGCGAAAAAATTACTTTGACGGGATAATCGTAACCAATTGAATTTGGTTTGATTTGTAGGCCGCACGCCACATCCGACATTCAGCGCCTGATGCGACGCTTGACGCGTCTTATCAGGCCTACAAGTCCCCAGGCCAGAACCGTAGGCAGGATCATCCGGCAACACATTATTGGCAATCTGCGTGAATGTTTGTCACCAGTGCCTCCAGCACCACTTTCCAGTCATCAACCACGCCAACATCTGCCTGTGAAAATACCGCAGCGCTGGCGTCATGATTAATCGCCACCACAAACTTGCTATTGCGTACGCCCGCCATTAACGCTGCTGCGCCGGAAGCGCCAACAACAATACACACCTCAGGTGCCAGCAAATGTCCGGAAATACCAATCACTTTTTCAGCATCAACGCCACCGTTCATCACTCGCGCCCGACTGTAGCCCACTTTGGCTCCCAGCTTTTCTGCCAGCATAGCGATTTCCTGGTTATCTGCCTCTCCGCCCTGCCCCACCACCAGCACCCGTCTGGCCTCAGCTAATGGGTCGCGAGTAACATTTTTCAGATCCTCTGTGCTAACCAGCCAGTCGGGAAGCGCACCCGGGACAATGTTCAGTTGTTGTATTCCAGAGGGCAACGTGGCGTTTTTCGCTGCTCCCGCCTGACGCGCCAGGGAAAGGCATAGCGGGCGTTTTTCTGTTTGCAGCGTCGCCGTTAGCGCATTTCCCCAGTGGGATTTGCGCACGCTTACGGTTGGAATATCTAACGAAGTCACCTGGCAGATGCTTGCACCATGTAAACGCCAGGCCAGCCGGGTCGACAGTTCATCGCCAAACGTTCCCGGCGGAAAGAGAACAACGTCCGCAGGCGTTCGCTGCCACTGTTCCACCAACGCATCCAGCACCTGTTCCGCCACTACAGGCTGAGGTTCAATCTGCCAGTGCGCCAGGGTACAACCACTGAAATCCTGCGCCGCCAGCCAGCTTGCTATTGCGGCATTCTCCTGATTTATTGTCACAATTGCGATATTCATGGCTGCATCCTTTGGCGTAAATAGTCCTGCCATAGCTTTTGAGCTTTTTCTGCTACCGTTTGCCCATCAATCAGCGTCGCTCCGCGTCGTTGCTCTGCTCTTGCCAGTTGCAGACACTGCATCGCTGGCATTTCGGCAGCAACAGTTTTACGGATAATTTCTGCTTTCCCCGCAGCCATTCGCTGGCGCATTCCCGGTACTGGCAAGGCCACTTCACCGCACTGACGCACGGCAATCACCGCAGGCAAGCGAACCCGGCAACAACGCAACCCATGTTCAGTGCGCTGTTCGAGGGTGATAAACAGCGCGTCGAGAGTGAAACGCTCCACCTGGGTGAAGCAGGTCCAGCCCAGCATTTCCGCCAGCAAAAATGGCGTTTGCCCATTCTGCCCTTCGCTGCTTTGGCAGCCGGTAATTATCAGATCCAGTGGATTCTGATGCTGCCATTCGGCAATATGGCGAGCGACAAATTCCGGCGCAAAGCGCAGATCTGCCGCCGTCTCCAGCAATACAGCTTCCTCAAACCCAAGAGCCATGAGATAGCGCAGCCAGTGCAATGCCCGTTCATCCCCCATGCTCAACGCGGTTAAAGACATCGGCGTACCGTTTTTTCTCTGCGCCAACAGCAGCGCGGCAGCGGCCTGTTCATCAGCACCGAGTAAACTTCGCAGTAGCGAAATATCCGGTCCGCTTTTACCCTGAGCCGCCGCCTGCCACTCTTTTTCCGCCAGCATTCCGGCATCCGGTTCGGCTTTAAACGCTAACAGAATGTTCATTCGCACCTCCTACATTTCCCGCCGCCACCAGCGGGAGGGCTTTAGTTTCTGGTGCCCATAGCCAGGTCACAACAAAACCAACCAACAACACTGTCGCCAGGAGGAATAAGGTGACTTGCATTCCCCACTGCGCCAGCACCCACGGCAGCAGGCCAGTACTTACCGCCGCGCCAAGTCGACTCATGGCGGTGGCAAAACCGACGCCCAGCGAGCGAATGTCAGTAGGAAAACTTTCCGCAGGCAAAATGCCCACCAGATTACTGACTGCCGAAATGGTGGTGCTGAAGAGAACAAAAAGCAGCAGCGTTAATGAACTGCCGGAAGGCAAACAGGCCATTACTACCAGCGTTGCCGCCAGCAGCAAAAAACTTCCCAGCAAAAATTTGCGATGTGCCAGCAGGTGCGTCAGAACTAATCCCAGCAGCGCGCCCACAATTAACAACGCATTAAGCATCAGGCTGGCAGTCAGCGCATCTTCCAGACCAATAGTCTGGGCGATAGTTGGCAGCCAGGTATAAATCACAAACCATGGGATTACGAGACAGACAAAGAAGACGCTGTTAAACGCCGTGCGCCGCCAGTAACGCGAAGAGAACAAGGTTTTGATGTGTTTATGGGTCGCCGTTACCACTTCATCGCCCAGTAAAACATGGGGACCAAAATAGCGATGCACGATAGCGTGAGCTTCTGCAAAACGCCCCTGGCGCAGTAGCCAGCGTGGTGATTCTGGCGTTCCCCAGCGTAATAACGTAATCAACAACGCGGGCAGAGCTGCCGATGCCAGTAGCCAGCGCCAGGCCTCCGGGTTTTCGGAAATAAAGTGATGTCCGGCAATACTTGCCAGCACATAGCCTACGGTCCACACCACGCTGAATGCGCCCAGCAAAATACCGCGATGGCGGCGCGGGGAAAATTCAGCCAGCAAGGTGTGACCTACTGAATAATCGCCTCCCAGACCAATGCCAATCAAAATGCGCAGTCCAATAAGATGCTCTGGCGTGGTGGCAAAAAATTGTAAAAACGAAGCAAGCGTAATCAGCAAAAAGCTGAAGGTGAAGATTTTTTGCGACCAATATGGTCGGAGATCCACCCAAGAACCAGGCTGCCAAGGAACAAACCAAGGAGCGCCGAGCCGCCGATCATTCCCGCCATAAACGGCGTCAGTTGCATGGCGGGCGTAAGCTGAATAATGGCGTAACCAATGACGCCGAGAACATAACCGTCGGTCAGGTGTGCGCCGAAAGTGAGCGCAGCAATGCGGCAGTGAAAACGGTTAAGCGGTAAATCATCCATTCGCACCGGTGAAGTGTTCATCTTTACCCCTTCATTGTCCGGTAATAAGAACGGCTTCTCGCCTGAGAAGCCGAAAAGGCAACGCCCCGTCATCGCGGAACGGGTAATGCTGCCAACTTACTGATTTAGTGTATGATGGTGATTTTAAGGTGCTTGCGTGGCTTCCATTTCCATCAGATGTCCTTCCTGCTCCGCTACTGAAGGCGTGGTGCGTAACGGCAAAAGCACTGCCGGACATCAGCGCTATCTCTGCTCTCATTGCCGTAAAACATGGCAACTACAGTTCACTTACACCGCCTCTCAGCCCGGTACGCACCAGAAA